>NZ_JBEOVY010000067.1:0-27283 GCF_040295745.1 Saccharopolyspora sp. NPDC002686 | reverse complement strand
CCGACGACCTGAGCGCCACCCACCACCTCGCGATCACGCATCACGCGCGGGCGATCGACGCGGAGAACTCCGAGCAGCCGGACCAGGCCGACGAGGACTGGCGGCAGGCCCTGGTGCACTGGCACCGGTTGTTCGACGCCGACGAGTTCTGGACGTGGCTGGCCGAGCACGTCGACGTCGAACCGGACCTGCTGCCGCAGGTCCGGCTGGACCTGGCCGAGCGGGTCGTGCGGCTGCACTTCGACATCGCAGGGGATGAGCGGACTCCGCTGCAGCGCGCCCGGTTCCACGTCCAGCTCGCCCTCGGCTCGCAGTTCCCGGCGGAACTGGTGGAACGGGTCCGCATCCACGCCTACGAGCAGGCGATCGCCGGTCTGGACGCGGCGGTGTGGAACCACGACACCATCGGAGCCGACGCCCTCGGCCCGGCCGTCCGGACCGTGACCGGTCATCTAGAACGGGACGAGGATTGCGCGCCGGCCTTGCGCGACCTGCTCAGCCTGCTGACCCGGGTGCAGGCGGGGCACGTGCAGCAGGCGAACGCGAGCGACCTCGAGGAGCGGACCGGGGCGCTCGAGGAGATCCGGGAGACGGCCCGGCGCTACGACCGCGACATCTCGCGGCTGGAACCGGAGCTGCTGGAGGTGGGGCAGCACGATCCGCTGCTTACCGACCTGGTCCGGTGGCACTCGTGGGTGGGCCAGGCGTGCGACGCCATGCGGGACTTCGACGAGGCGAGGCGGCATTTCGCCCGTGCTCTCCGGGCCGCGCGGGCGGCGGCCGATCCGCGGCTCGACGAGATCCGCGAGGACTGGCAGATCACCACGGTGCTGGCCGCGAGGGACCACGTCGACGACAACCGCGAGCTGGCGCTGGAACTGCTCGGCTCGGTCAAGGATTCCGACGGGCTGTCGGCTTCCGTGCTGCTGGCCAGGGCCGACACGTGGTTCGAGCTGGCCGAGCTGGACAAGGCCGAGCGCGATGTGGACGCGGCGTTGTCGGCCCTCGACTCGCCGCTGCCCGATCTGGGCGGTGCCGACCCCGCCACCCTGCGGTCCAGGTGCCACTCGCTGCGCACGGTGATCCGCCAAGAGCGGTTGTCGCCCCACCTGAAGAAGGCGGAGCAGGCGGCCGATTCCCACCGCTGGGCGGACGCCATCCGAACGCTCGACGAAGTCCTCGCGATCGAAGCGGAATTCCCGCCCGCCCTGGTGCTGCGCGCGGAGTGCTACCTCGGCCAGTTCGAGACGGACGCGGCCAAGCGCGATCTCGTGCTGGCCGAACGGCGATGCCGCGAACTCGGCGACCAGCGGGGCCTGGAGATCGTGCAGCACTTGGCGGACCAGCAGGCCAGCCTGCACAAGACGGTCGCAGCGCACGGCGGCCCCGCCGCCTTCCGGTTGCAGCAGGAGGGGATCCGGGAATTCGAGGACGGGCATCGGGACAAGGGGGTCGATCTCCTGCGGAAAGCGCACGCGACGTCGGGCCCGCGAGGGCGGACGGAGAACGGCAAGATCCTCGCGGGATTCCTGAACGCCGTGGCCGTCGACCTGCTCAACTCCGCCGCGGAGTCCATGTCCGACGTCGGATACCTGGGCCGCTTTCCGGGATCGGCCCCGCAGCTGGACGCGATCCGCCGGGCGGAGGAGCTGTTGACCGAGGCCGCATCGCTCGATCCGGCCGATGCCATCAAGCAGAACTTGATCACTGCCCTGCGGTTGCGCACGGGGCTGGAGATCAACCGCCGCTGGTGAGTCCTTTGTGGAGGGATCGGGCATGCCGCTGAGATGGGGACGGGGCGAGAACCCCTACCGGGAGAACTACTTCGGGATCTTGCAGGTGGGGTCGCACGCCAGCCCGCTGCTGATCACATCCCGCCGCAGGGATCTGCAGCGCAAGATCGGCGCCGGAGGCGAGCACCGCGTCGCCGGCCGGACGATCACCGAGGCCGAGCTCGCCGAGGCGGAGTCGCGGCTGCTCGACCCGGCCCGGCGAGCTGCCGAAGCGCTGCTCGTGCACGCTCGCCCGGCCACCCACACCGGCCGGTTGCCGGAGCTGTGCGCAGCGGTCGAGGAGGCCGCGACGGTGGAGGAGTCGAGCCGCCCCTTGCAGCTGACCAACCTCGCCGCCCTGGCTCCGCTGGTCCCACCGCCGCACCCGGCGGATCTGCCGCGCCCGTCCTGGGCGGACCTTCCGGTGCCGGCGCCGGACAGCCCCGAAGACACCCGAGCCGACGTCCTGTTCGACCTCTGACCTGGGGAGCTACGAGATGATCATCGGCATCGATCTGGGCACGACCTTCAGCGTGCTCGCAGTGCGCGGCAAGGTCGAGCTGGCCGACGGGTACCCGCCGCCGACCTACCTCGAGGAGCTCGACGTCACGATCATCCCGGACCCGTACGGGAACGACGTCATCCCCTCCGCGGTGTGGGAGGACCCGCACGACCCCGGCAAGCTCGTCGTCGGCACGGAGGCCAAGGACCGGGCCGCCGATGGCGAGGCGCCGATCCTGGCGGCCAAGCGCAACATCGGCACCGACGTCGTCCACCGGCTGGGCGGGCGGGACTACAGCGCTCGCGAAGTCGCGACGATCGTTCTCCAGTACCTCAAGGACATCGCCGAGCAAGCGCTCGGCGAGCGGGTCGACCGCGCGGTGATCACGCACCCGGCGTTCTTCGAGGGCGCGATGATGCGCGAGACCGCGGAAGCCGCTCGGGCGGCCGGGTTCGACTTCGACGAGGAGAAGCACCTCCTGATGGAACCCACCGCGGCCGCGCTCGCCTACGCGGGCGCCGACCGGCGGGACCCGCTGCGCCTGCTCACCTACGACCTCGGGGGCGGCACGTTCGACGTCACGGTGATGGAGCGCCGCGGCGGGGTGGTGACGATCAAGGCGTTCGGCGGGAACCGCTTGCTCGGCGGCTACACGTTCGACCGCAGGCTGGCGCAGTGGCTCTACGACCGGATGCGCGAGCGGGGCGTCCAGATCACGGTCGACGACGAGGGAACCGGCAACCTCGGGACCTGGACGCAGTTGCTGCAGATCGCCGAGAACACCAAGCACAAGCTCGCCGGTGCGCGGACCGACCGGGTGCCCGTGCACATCAGGGAGCAGCTCACCGACGACCACGGGCGGACCGTGACGCTGCTCGACTCGATCAACCGCGCCCAGTACGTCGAGCTCATCCAGGAGCTCCTCGACGACACCCTCGGCGGCGGAGGTGCCGGGGACGGCACCAAGGGCTGCGAGCTGGTCCTGGCGGATGCCGGCCTGACCATCGAGCAGGTCGACGAGATCCTGCTCGTCGGCGGTTCCACCTGGGGCCCGTGGGTCACCGACACCATCCGGCGGAGGTGGGGCCGGGAGGCCCGCCTGCTGGAACCGGACCGCATCGTCGCCGCCGGTGCGGCCCTGCAGGCCGGGTCGATGCCGAGCGAGATCTCCAGCGCTGCCTGCACCGTCCAGCTCGACGTGGAACCCCGCACCCCGCAGGAGATGATCACGGTCGCCGGCCAGGTGCGAACCGAGTCGGCGGCGGAGCTGAACGTCGTGCTCACCAGCGAGAACGGCAGCCGCCACGCGGCGATCCCGGACGACACCGGCCGGTTCTTCTTCGAAGAGGTCGAACTGCGGCCGGGGACCACGACCAACTTCACGCTGCTCGTCGGCGACGGCTCGCAGCTGCCGCTGGCCGAGCACGCCTTCACCGTCGAGCACGTCGCCGAGGACGCCGACACCGGGATCACCGGGGTGTTCTCCGTGCTGCCCAAGCCGCTGTTCATCGAAACGGTCCAGGGGATGGAGCCCCTCGCGGAGGAGGGCGCGACCTTGCCCGCGAGCCGGACGCTGGAGTTCCAGCGGATCAACGACTTCGACACCATCGAGATCCGCTTGTTCCAGGAGTACGACCCGATCGGCGTCGTGCTGATCAAGGACGTGCCCCCGGAGGCGACCAAGGGCTCGAAGGTCACCCTCACCGTCAACATCAGCGCCAGCAACAAGATCGAAGGACGCGCCACCGTGCACAGCCGCGCGGGAGCGGTGATCCGCGAGGCACCGGTCGACGTCAGCATCCCGCGCATGGAGATCCCGTCGCTGTCCGAGCTGCGCGACGAGCTCGCCGGGCTGGAAGCCGAGCTGGACCAGCGGATGGCCCTCGAGACCGATGCGACGAGCCGCATGACGTTGCGGGCCGACGGCGACCGGTACGTCCACAAGGCGCAGCGCCTGTTCGCGGTCCCGGTGCCCGACCGGCAGGAGATCTGGTTGCTGCTGCGCGCTTTGGACCGCGTCGTCCACCCGGTGCGGCACGAACTGGAACCGTCGCTGGCCGAGTGCGAAGGGATCATCCTGGGCATCAGGGAACTGCTGTCCGCGCAGGGCTCCGACCCGAACGTCCAAGCGCACGACCAGATCGTCAACAGGCTGGAGAAGGAGGCGCGGGCCGCGTACGCGCGGCGCGACGCCAAGCGCTGGGCGCAGGCCAACGGCGGCCTGCGGGACCTGTACCTCCGCCTGCGGCAACCCAGCCAACCCCGCCAGCAGGAGACCCTGCCCACGGACCTGCAGAAGGTCATGGCGGTCATGCCGCTGGACAAGCTCCGCCAAGAACTCCGCGCGAAGGAGGCGGAGAAGGAAGCCGAGGCGGTCGACGACGCCGAGTTCCAGCGGTTCCGGTCCCGGGTCAACCGCGTCCGCGCGCAGATCGACGAGATCCAGGAGGCGATCGAGCAGATCGGCGACGACACCCAACCGCGCACCGCCGAAGCCCGCATCCAGCTGTCGATGCTGAAGATGAAGTCGATCTCCGACCAGATCAACCGCCTCGACAGGGACATCGACCGCCTCTGACTCGCAATGCGCGGCCACAACCGCCGACCGGTAGCCGTGCCTCTAAGGCCCCTCTCCGTCGCGGGTGAGGTTGTGGCCGTTCCAGGTGAAGCGGTCGGTGTGACCGCCTCGCTGTCGTCGCCGGTGATGAGCTGGTGGATGGCGATGCCGCTCAGTTCGGCGTAGGTGCACCACTCGTGATCGGAGGTGAGTATGAGATCGAGGTCGAGTGCCGACAACAGCACGAACACCTGGCCGCGGTTGATGCTGTCCACGCCGACGAACACCTCGTCGAGCAGGATGAGGCGGGGTGCCTCCGGCGCGGCTTCGTAGTGGGTGGCGACCGCCGCGAACAAGGGTAGGTGCAGTGCGCGCCTTCTCACCAGCGGAAAGCGCGCACTGCAGCTTCTTGGTCAGCAGTTGCCACCCTGCTCCGTTGGCGCGGTCGACCTTGACCACGACGCGGTGCCAGGAGGTGTAGGCGAACCAGGACCGCATTGATCTGCGCTGATGAGAGCCCGGTGAGATCCTTCGGAACAGACTGCCTCGGACCGAGTCCACCGTTGCTGCATCCGAACGACATCGATCCCCACCGGCGTTGCAGATACCGTTGCGTCGGTAATCTTGTGCCCCAGCCCGCGGGCGCAAGTGCATTACGAATACGACCTGGAGACTCGACGACGTGAGCGTGCATGCCAGCTTCGTTTGGGGCATCGCCGATGTCCTGCGCGGCCCGTACAAGCCGAACCAGTACGGCAACGTCATCCTGCCGTTCACGATCCTGCGGCGGCTCGAGTGTGTGATGGAGCCACACCGCAAGGTTATGGTCCAGGTCGTTCAGGAAGCTGCCGACCATGGCTACGGTGCCACGTGGATCCGCAGCCAGTTGCGCCGGCGCACACGTACTGAGCAGAGCCCCAGCCTATCGTTCTGGAACACCTCCGCCTACACGCTGGAGAAGGCGCTGGAGGACCCAGACAACCTCGCGGCGAACTTGATCGACTACATCAACGGGTTCAGCACCGAGATCGACGTTTTCAAGAACTTTGGCTTCGAGGAGCAGATCAAGGCGCTCGACGAGTACGACCGTCTTGCCCTGGTCACTCGCGAGTTCGCCGAGATCGACCTCCATCCGGACGTCGTGGACAACGCTGCGATGGGCGACCTGTTCGAGAACCTGATCTACAAGTTCGCTGAAGCCTCGAACGAACAGGCCGGAGACTTTTACACCCCGCGTGACGCGATCCGCCTCCTGGTCGACCTCGTTTTCGCTGAGGACACCGAGGCGCTACGTAGTCCCGGCGTATCCCGCACCGTCTACGACCCGACAGCGGGAACCGGTGGAATGCTCTCGGTTGCTGAGGAGCATCTCCTCGGCATGAACCCAAACGCGGCGTTGAACCTCTATGCCCAGGAGGTCAACAAACACTCGTACGCGATCTGTAAGTCCGACTTGCTGATCAAGGACCAGGATGTCTCCAACGTCCGTCGGAACGACACCCTCGCCATGGACGAGTTCGCCGATCGCGGGTTCGACTTCGTCCTGTCCAATCCGCCGTTCGGTCAGGACTGGAAGGCTTCGGAGAAACAGGTTCGTCGCGAACACGAGGCGCCCAACGGTCGGTTCACGCCTGGCCTGCCCGCGATCGGTGACGGCGCGATGCTGTTCCTACTGCACGTCGCCTCGAAGATGCGTCCGGCTGACGAAAATGGCCGAGGTGGGCGCGCGGGCATTGTCCTCAACGGTTCGCCGCTGTTCAACGGTGGAGCGGGGTCAGGCCCCTCGGAGATCCGCGGCCACCTGCTGAAGAAGGATCTGGTCGAGGCGATCGTCGCGCTCCCGACCGAGATGTTCTACAACACAGGCATCGCGACCTACCTGTGGATCCTGGACAACACAAAGCAGCCCGAGAGGCGGGGCAAGGTCCAGCTCATCGACGCGACCGGGTTCGCAACGAAGATGCGCAAGTCGCTGGGAAATAAGCGCGTCGAGATCAGCGAGGCCGACCGTTCCACGATCCTGCATGCGTACTCGGCGATGGAGACATCGGATATCTCCAAGGTCTTCGACAACAACGACTTCGCCTACTGGTCCGTGACCGTCGAGCGCCCACTGCGCCTGAACTTCGCCTGCACTCCGGAGCGGATCGAAGAAGCGGCCGAGCACAAGCAGCTCAGCAAGATCGACGGCTTGATCGACTCACTGGGGACGTTCGGCACTGACTTGTACCGTAATCGCGAGAAATTCCTAAGCGATCTTGGCCTGCACCTTGGTACGGACGGCGTCCGCCTTACCGCTGCGCAACGTAAAGCCCTGTGGCAGACACTCGGCGAGCGCGACGAGGAAGCCGACGTCTGTATCGACAGCAAAGGCAATCCCGAACCAGACACGTCCCTCCGGGACACAGAGATCGTCCCTTTCGGATGGAATAACCACCGCAAGGAGGACGATGCGCAGGACGAGACCATTGCCGCGTACTTCGAAGCGGAGGTCAAGCCTCACGTGCCTGACGCGTGGATCGATGACTCCAAGACGAAGGTCGGTTACGAAATCCCCTTTACTCGGCACTTCTATCAGTACGTGCCACCACGTCCGCTCTCGGAGATTGATGCCGATCTCGACAAGGCTGTAGCTGAAATCCTTGAGATGCTCAAGGAGATCGAACGATGATCACTGCAATTCCTTGGATTGGTGACGCCGACCTGCCTGGTCACTGGAATCGCGTACCTGTCAAGAGGTTTGGGTCCGTCACGCTTGGCAAAATGCTCCAGTCGGAGGACAAGGGAAATGATTCTCTTGCTCCGTATATGCGAGCTGCGAATGTGCAACCTGACGGTGTTATTGACGTCAGCGACGTAAAGTCAATGTGGTTCAGCGGAAGCGAACTTGATAGTCTCACGCTGGATCGAGGGGATGTGGTTGTAGTAGAAGGCGGCATCGGCGGTTACGGGCGGGCTGCTTTCATTCGAGATGAGAACCTTGCGGGCTGGGGGTTTCAGAACTCGATCAACCGTGTTAGGCCGTTTCATTCCAATGATGGACGTTACCTTACGTACGTGCTGATCGCTGCACGTCGACTAGGATACATTGCGGCATACTGCAACGCGGTATCGATGCCGCATCTAACTGCAGATAAACTGGCGGAATTTCCAATCCCATTGCCGCCGGCAGGTGAGCAGAGAAGCATTGCAGACTTCCTGGATCGGGAGACGGATCAGATCGACGCCCTGATCTCTAAGCAGGAGCAGTTGATCGAATATCTGGTTGAGCGACGTGATGCGGTCATCCGAAATTCGATACCCGAACCCGGAGTTAGTACCTGGCCCACTGACAAACTTGGACGATGGGTCTCAATCACAAATGGTGCAACGCCCCGGCGTCAAGAGGTTCGGTATTGGGATGGTGGAGATTTTCCTTGGCTAACGTCATCTGTCGTGAACCTTCCTGAAGTACTGGAAGCTAGCCAGTTCGTCACGCGCGACGCTCTTCGGGAGTGTCATCTTCCAATAGCCGGTCCTGGATCGCTGCTTGTGGCGCTAACTGGGCAAGGCAAAACTCGCGCCTCCGTAACGATTCTTCGGATTAGGGCTACGATCAACCAGCATCTTGCGTGTATTACACCTGAAGCTACGCGTTGGAACTCAGATTACTTGCTCTGGTCGCTCAAGTCATCGTACGCAAAGCTCCGCGCACGTAGTGACGAGTCTGGTGCCACAAGAGGAGCGCTCACCGTAGACGCGCTGCACCGTCATCCCTTGGTGATGCCGCCGCTTGACGAACAATCAATTATTGCCACACAACTCTATGATCAAACCGCAAAAATTGACTCCCTAATGGAAAAAGCGCAGGATCTAATCGCCTTGGCGCGCGAGCGGCGTGCCGCTCTGATCACGGACGCTGTGACGGGCAAGATCGACGTGTCGACGGGCAAGGTTCGCGAAGGGGCGTAGACGGATGGCGGATGCGACGCGTGAAGAGGCGTTCGAGGTCGAGATCGCTGAGTACCTTGCCGAACGTGGCTGGTTGTACTCGCCGAACGCCGACGGCTACGACCGTGAACGGGCACTGTTTCCGGCGGACGTGTTCGCCTGGCTGGAGGAGACACAGCCGGAGGAGTTCGCGAAGGTCGTTTCCGTCGGCGCGGCTTCGGAACCGAAAGAGCGCGCGCGTCTGCTCGACACACTGGTCAAGCGGCTCGACACGAAGATGGAGCACGGCGGTGGCACGTTGAATGTGCTGCGCCGGCCGTTTTCGCACATCAACGCGAAGTTCCGGATGTGTCAGTTCGCTCCGGCCACGACGCTGAATCCCAAGACCGCAGCAGACTACGCGGCGGTTCGACTACGGGTGATGCGCCAGGTGACCTACTCGCCCAACGGCGGCGGTGGGCGGATCGATCTCGTGTTCTTCGTGAACGGTCTGCCAGTGGCGACCCTGGAGTTGAAGACCTACTTCAAACAGCAGGCGCGGTCCGCCATCGAGCAATACCGCAAGGACCGCGATCCGAACGGGCAACCCCTGCTGGCGTTCGGGCGCACGCTGGTGCACTTCGCAGTCGACGACGACGAAGTGTGGATGACCACCAAGCTTGCCAGGTCGAAGACATTCTTCCTGCCTTTCAACAAGGGCACGTTGGACGGAGGGAAGGGAAACCCGCCGAATCCGAGTGGTCCGGCCACGTCGTACCTGTGGGAAGAGGTCCTGGAACGCCGCTCGTGGCTGAACATCCTCGGGTCGCTGATGTTCCTGCGGCATGAGGAGAACACCGACCCCATCACCGGGAAGACGTCGAAGAAGACGACACTGATCTTCCCGCGCTATCACCAATGGGACGCGGTCAGGAAACTCGTCTCGACGGTTGGTGAAGAGGGCCCGGGCGCACGGTACCTCGTGCAGCACTCGGCAGGTTCGGGCAAGACGAACACGATCGCCTGGACCGCGCACCGCTTGGCGCGGATGCACACGGCCGAGAACAAGAAGATGTTCGACAAGGTCCTCGTCATCAGTGACCGCCGAGTGCTGGACCGGCAGTTGCAGGACGCAGTGCGCCAGGTCGACAACACAGCGCATCTGGTGACCACGATCGACGACGCTGAGGTGCGTCGAGCCGGCGGATCGAAGTCGAAGGCACTCGCCGCTGCGCTGTCGGGGAACTCGCTGATCGTGATCGTGACGATTCAGACGTTCCCGTTTGTCATGGATCTGCTCACCGGTGAACTGGCGGGCAAGAACTTCGCGGTGATTGCGGACGAAGCGCACACCTCGCAGTCGGGGTCGACGGTTAAGGAGTTGCGCAAGGTCCTGACGGCTGGCGACGTCGAAGTGCCCGAGGGCGAAGAATTCTCGGCGGAAGACGTGCTGAACGCGAAGATCAGCGCGATGACCGCTGCACGGGCGGAGCCAAAGAACATCTCCTACCTGGCGTTCACAGCAACACCGAAGTCGAAGACACTGACGACCTTCGGCCGAAGGGATCCAGCGGATCCGGATGCGAAGCCCAAGGCCTTTCACGTGTACACCATGCGGCAGGCGATCGAGGAGGGGTTCATCCTCGACGTACTGCGCGGATATCAGTCGTACAAGACCGCTTTCGAGATCGAGGAAAGGGCCGGCGCGCACGAGCTCGTCGATTCGAAGGCCGCCGCGCGCGGCATCATGCGGTTCGTCAAGCTCCATGAGATCAACATCGGCCAGAAGGTCGAGATCATTGTCGAACACTTCCTTGCCAACGTGGCGCACCTGTTGGAAGGGCATGCGAAGGCGATGGTCGTTACGGACAGCCGCGTCGCTGCTGTCCGGTACAAGCGGGCGATAGACGAGTACATCAGCCGCAAGAAGTACGGGTTGAAGACGATCGTGGCGTTCTCCGGCGTCGTGAACGACTCGGACTACGGCATCGTGGACGAGTCCGAGAAGTCGATGAACCCCGGTTTGAAATCCGACCTCGCTGCGGAGTTCCGGCGTTCGGACTACCGCGTGATGATCGTGGCCGACAAGTTCCAGACCGGGTTCGACCAACCGCTGTTGTGCGCGATGTACGTCGACAAGAAGCTCCCTGACGTGCACGCCGTGCAAACGTTGTCTCGCCTGAACCGGACCTACCGCACCCCGAACGGCGAACAGAAAGACACGACGTTCGTCCTGGACTTCGTCAACGAACCTGCCGACATCCAGGACGCCTTCGAGCCCTACTACACCGAAGCGCGGGTTGAGCGGGAGACCGACCCGAATATCGTCCACGAGATCGTGGCCAAGCTCGCCGTGAACGCGATCTACACCTGGACGGAAGTCGAGGAGTTCGCGACCGCGTGGTTCTCCGGAGGCTCACACGCCGAACTCGCAGCGGCCGTGAAGCCTGCGAAGGACCGCTTCGCGACTCGTTACGAGACAGCGCGGGCAACCGAGGACCGGGAGGAACAGGACCGTTTGGAGCTGTTCCGCAAGGACGCGAGCACGTTCGTGCGGATGTACGACTTCATGTCCCAAGTCATCGACTACGGCGACACTGACCTCGAAAAGCTCAGCGTGTACCTGCGCCAGCTCGTGCGTGTCATCGAGATCGACCGGGTCTCCGCGGAAGTCGACTTGTCGGACCTCATGCTCAAGCGCGTCAAACAGATCGACCGGGGCAAGGTGTCGATCACGCTCGGAACACATGAGGTGGCGTTGCCGGGGATCGGCGGCGCGGGGTCCGGGGATGTAAACCAGGATCCGAACCTCGTACGACTGACCGAGGTCATCGAGCGCATCAACGACCTGTTCGGTGGCGAACTCGGGCCGGAAGAGATCGAAAGCTTCGTCAAACCCGTCGCGGCCAAGGCCGAGGAAGCCCCCGGCATCGCCGACCAGATCGACAACAACGCCAAAGATCAATTCCTCGAATCAGTCCACGTCAAGAACGCGATCATAGATGCTGCCTTCGACATCGAAGCAGCGGTCGGCAAGCTGTCGCGGGCCACAATGGCCGACGATTTACGAGCCGCGCAGCTAACCCGGATCATTGGCGAGTACATGTGGGAAACGAGACATGAGGCGCCCAGTAAAATTCCGGGCCTGCGAGGCTGGGAGCAGAACCTTCACATTGTCCGAGTTGGGCCGACTAGGGGAGAGGTCGATGCCCCTGCCGAACCTGATCAAATAATCTCGGTAGACGCGTACCTAGTCACGGCCGACATGATGGCTGCTGAGAGGGTCGCGGCAGCGCTGGACAATCTTGCTTCTTTTCTTGGCTATAGCTCTCCCTTCGAGGAAGAAATTTATTATGGATCTATATGGCGGCGGGCGAAAGGATGGATTCGGGCTGGAATCAAATCCTCCGACGTTCAAGATCGACTTGTAAAGATTGAGCGCGCGATTGAAATAAAATATCTAGATGCACGGCAAGCGGAAGCGGATTTCAAATCAGCGGAAGCTGTATCGAAGATAGTTGACAGCCTGGACGGAATTTCCGAAGCATGCTTGAAAGTTGGGTCAATTCTTATAGTGAAACATCCCGCTCAAGGAGGGGATCCTCAAATTTTGGTGCGGAACTTGTCGCAACTTGAAATGCGGGCATTTGAGCGATTTCCGGAGATTCAGAAAAATCCTAGAAAGACTCTAGATGCGCTAGCCGCAGCTGCCGCAAGTATTGAAATATCGACCGATTTGGATCAGATTCCATAGGTTCATTCCTGATCATGCTAGCTGTAGTGTTGCCCCGAGCGGGGACACGGCATCGATGATCCATGGGGCGGTGGGGATTTTCCTGCATAAAAGGATCTGCTGACGCCTGCCTAGTGTGAACAGAAGAAATTTTTTGTCGATTCCATACGGGTTTGAAGTATGGTCTGCTGGTCAACATTGCCCAATGTGAAGGTGTTGCAGACCAGAAGATGGATTCCCTTTCGTCTTTTTGGGCGAATCCTCTGTTATTGCTACTGCGTCTGGTCTAGCCGTGGCAGGATCAGTAGCAAGGTGTTGGCTCACTATCAAGATTGTGAGCAGCGGCACTGTAAGGGGAGGAGTACGAATCCAGTATGTCAAGCAGTCAGGGCCCCGGGGACATGGCAGTGCAGGTCCGCCAGGTTGAACGGGCATTGCGTAAGGTCTATATCGATGCAGATCTGCTGGATTCTGCTGACCTAGACGGAAAGACTGACGAAGAACGTGAACCTCGCCTCTTGTCACGCGCGCTTGCCGCTCAGGCTGTGCGAATAGTGACTGGGTTCAGCCCTAAGGAAGCAGCATCCACGGTTATTGACGGGGCGAACGATCAAGGTATCGATGCGATTGCAGTTGTGGACGGCCCAGATCCACACGTTTACCTTGTACAGGCAAAATGGAGCAAGAACGGAAATGCAAAAAGCGAAAGAGTGGCAGTCAAGGAACTGATTGATGGCCTACGTCTCATTGATGATGAAGATTTCGCTGCCTTTAATCCGCGTGGACAGCAACTTGCTGAACTAGCCAAGGCCGCAGTAGAGAAGGCGCCCGTTCCGATAACGCAAGTTGTTGCGCTCATGCGAGCAGGCGACGTAACTGAAGGTTTTCACGATGCTCTCCGTCGAGGAGAAGAAGATTTTAACAGGCATGGCGAGATCTTGGATCATCGGATCCTTCTTTCAGGGGACATCTGGAAGTCTATTCGTGATGATTTGCGGCCATCTCCCGTAACCCTTACCGCTGATCTTTTCCCTTGGTTCACTATCAGCGATCCGTATGAATCATTCCAAGGTGTCGTCGAGGCTGAGCAGGTGGCTGAATGGGCGGAACATGGGTCAAAGCTTTTCAATCTAAACATCAGGAATCCCCTTGGTCGAACTTCAATCAATAGCGATCTGATTGAAACGCTTAGGAATGAGCCTGCAAATTTCTGGTATTTCAACAATGGTGTTACTATCCTGTGTGAATCTGTTGAACGAAGCTCGCGTTCAATGCGCCTTCCGCAGGCGTATCCGATCACGTTGAAGTTGCATAATGCGAGTGTGGTTAATGGCGCACAGACTGTCCGTTCCGTGGCGGAGGCGGTGGCCCTGACTGAAGAGGCGGCCTACTCTCGGGTCGGTGTACGTATTATTGTTACTGGCCAATCCGCAGATTTTGCTAATAAGACGACGCAGGCCACGAATCGACAGAATCGAGTTGAGGCGCGCGACTTTGTAGCTCTGGATAGGGTCCAGGCGGCGATCATCGACGAAATGCGGGCGGAACTAGGTCTCGAATATGCTGTTCGGCGTAGTGAGCTGGAGCCGAATTCGAATACGGGCTGTTCGGTCGTCGAGGCAGCTTATGCACTTGCATGCGCCCATCCAGATGCGCAGTATGCGGCACGCATCGCGATTGCCTCGGACGCGTTGTGGGAGCGTGGATCGCAGGGGATGTATGATGTTCTGTTCCGTCCTCAGCCAGGCGTATATCTTTTGTGGAATGCGGTCCAAGTTCTCCGGTCTGTACGGGAAAACTTGCATGGTCTTCGTCGTCGCTATGAAGGGCGAGGCGCTGCCCTCATTGAACACGGTGTTTATCTAATTTCTCATCTTGTCTTTCGGCGCCTCGATGTGGATTCGATTAATGAGCCGGATCCGCAACTTGAATGGTTTAAAAGCGCAAGCGAGCACGTTCCAGAATTGGTCAAGGAATTGGTTCCCGCGGCAATTTCTGCAATTGATGATCTGTACAGTAGTCGTTCACAGATCCGCGCGGTTTGTTCAGATTCAGCCCGCTGTCGCGAGCTTGTAGATTACGTTCTTGCAGCTGGCGATTCAAATGGATTGGTCGTGGAGGATAAGTATCTACGTGCTCCTACGCAGCGTAAGCGTCGCCGTCCAAACGCTGTGTCAGTAATCATTGATCAGGATCTGCTTGCCGAGGGGGAACCACTCGTACTTACTTCTCCGACCTCGACCGAGGCTGACGCAGTACAAGGCTGGCTGGAGGAGGATTCCCGGCGTCAGCGGGCTACTTGGGTTCCGCAACGTTCCAAACCGATACTTTGGTCCTTTGACGGTAAGCGTTATTCGCCGTCCGGATTGGTTTCCCATATTTGGAAGCTTGCGGGATGGGAACAACGTCCTGTTGCGGTCCAAGGTACGGCTCGCTGGGCGACTAATTCGGGCGCGACGTTGGCTGACCTGGCGTGGCGTGCTCTCAGTCAGCTTGAAGGAAGTGACCTTGAAGGAGAGGAAGGTGCCACGAACTCTGATCTGTAATTGACGGCGCATGGGGCGTCAAGGCCGGATCAGGAGGCGGGCGGACATCCACTGGATGCGCTGGTTCTCGACCCCGCGGGCATGCGCCGATTGGGCGACGAGGCGCGGTTCGGGGCGATCTTGGAAGGCATCGTCGCTGACGAGGCGCCGCGGTTGTTCGCCGTCGTACAGGAGTACGGTGACCGGGGCGATGGCCGAATCGCCGCCTGGTTGTTGGCTTTTGCCGATCACGCGGAGGTCATCGCTGTCGGTGGCGGGCTGCGGATGAGCCTGTCGGCGCCAGAGAGTGCGCTTCGCGGGTTCAACATCGGCAGCCGTATTCGCGCACGTGTCTGGTCTGGTTCAACCCTGACGCAGCGACGGACGGCACCTGAGCGGTCGCGCGGCGCCATTGGGTTGACGTTCTGCGCGGGTCGCCATCCGGGCGACATTCGCTGGGCTCTTTCTTGGCATTGTGCTCCCTGGCTGGTGTGCCCAGAAAATGCCGAGTAAGAAGCGTGATCTCGTGGATGATGTCACCCGGCCACAGGTTTGCGACAGCTAGGTTGTGGATACGGCCGCGCAGCTGGCACGCAGGCTCGACAGTGCGACTCGAGTTACCGGCATCTGGAACTGAATGGCCGAGGTGCGCGGCCCAACCCGAGCTGGCGTTAGGGTGCGGGCTCGCGGTCCAGGAGCGCTGGGTGGCCGGTCGTGCCTGCTGGTACCGGGTAGTAGCTGTGGTGGGTGAGCGGGTCTGCGGCGACCACGTGCGCATCCGTTGCCAGGAAGCCCGATCCGATCACGACCGGCTGGCCTCCGCGCGCATCGAGCACGGTCAGCCAGCCGCTCTCCGCCGCGACGTACAGCCGGTTCAGGCCGGGGTCGTAGGCCAGGACGTCGGGGTCACGTCCGACGTTCGCTGTTCCGCTGACCTTCTCGGAGTCCAGACCGACGGTCAGCAACCTCGCGTTGCCGTCGCATGCGACGAAGGCCTGGCGCTGCACCGGGGCCAGAGCCAGGCCGTGGTCGTGGTCGCAGCCCGGCAACGCGATTCGCCGAGTCACGGCGAGCGTGGTCGGGTCCAGGACGGCGAGCTCGTTCCGGGACTGGACGTCCACGAGCATCCGGTCGGCGACCGGGTCGTAGGCGACGTTGCCGACCTCCCCGCCCAGCACCGCCGTGCCCCGCACGGCGCCGGTGGCGGCATCGACGACGGTCTCCGTTCCACCTCGCTCGTTGGTCGTCCACACCGCGTTGCGGCGCGCGTCGTAGGCCAGTCCGTCGGGGTAGTCGCCGGTCGGGGCTCGGCCGATGACCTGTCCGGTGTCCTCGTCCAGCACGACCACCTCGTTCCGGCCCGTGGCCGTCGCGTAGACGCGGTGCAGCGCGGGAACCACGAGCACTCCGTGCACTTGCGACACGTTCGGAATCACCCGCACCACACGAGAAGCGCGCACGTCGACCTCGACGACCTCGCTGGCACCGAGGTGCGCCACGAACAGCAGACCGCGGTCCGGGTCCAGGCTCGCGTAGTCGAACCGCGAGCCCCCACCTGGCAGATCCACCTCGCCGACAGCACGCAACGGCAACGAGGAAGGCTGCGGACGCAGGTACGTCGTCGCCGCGACCACGACGATCGCCAGGACCAGCACGCCGAGAGCGACCAGCGCCCACCAGCGACCCTTCATCGCGCCGCTCCCTATCGCGCGGGTTGGGCGTTCGTGGCGTCAACAGCCGCCCGAAGCGACTTCGCCAGCGCCACACCGTCGTCGACGCCCCAGAAGTGCAGGTAGAACAGCCGGGGTTCGTCGGTGAGGCTGTGGTTGTGCAGCGCGACCACGCTGATCCCGCCCTTGCGCAGCGCCTGCACCACCTTCTCCACCTCCGGCGCGGTCATCGCGAAGTCGCCGTTGACCGCGGCCCTGCCGCCACCGACGGGCTGGAAGTTGAGCCCGGTGTTGACGCCGGTTCCGGGCGGGACGACGTGGCCGGAGTCGGTGACGACGTCCTTGCGGGCGATGCTGAACTTGTAGATCCCGCCGTCAGCCGTTCCCTTGCGCCCGAGCGCGTTGTCGATGCCAGCGGTGTCCAGCTCGACCGGTGGTTGCGGAGCGGCCGGAGTGGCTCGTGGGGTAGCGGTGGCGTCCAGCGCGGCCCGCACCCCTTGCGCGAGTTGAACCGGGTCGCCCATGCCGTGGACGTGGGTCCACCACACCGGCGGGGATTGCTCCAGCAGGTGCTTGTGCAGCGCGGTCTGCTCGATCCCGTGCGCTTGCAGCGCGTCGGTGACCTTGGGCAGTTCGTTCTCGGTCACCACGAGGTCGCCCATCAGCATCGTGGTGTCGTCGTACTTGGTGAACGTGGCGTAGCCGCCCAGGGACAAGCCCGGCTTGATGGTGACGCCTTGCGAGACCACGTTGGTGAGGTCCGACCTGGTCAGCGCGACGCGGTAGACGGTGTTGCCATCGGTGAGCTTGCCCGGTCGGCCCAGCGCATCGGCAACGCCCTTCCAATCGGCGTCGGCGGTGGCGATCGGCTGGTGCCCGCCCGGGCCCGCTTCGGGCGCCTCTCCTCGACCGCCCGGAGTCGGCGCCCCACCACATCCCGCCAGCGCCGCCAGCAGCACGGCCACGATCGGAACCGCTGCTCGACGCGCTCGAGTGCTCGACATCTCCGGCCTCCAATCGAGGAGCCCACCCCGGCCCGCTCCGGTCGGCCGAGGCCCGTCGGCGGGGGATTCCTCCTGCGAGCCGGGTGTGCAACCGTGGTTTTCCGAGTACAGGGATAGCTCCTGGACATGAAGCGCCGATGAAGGCGGAACCGTCCTCGCCGGGCGGAGGTGAACGGCCGTGCGGGTGCTGGTCGTCGAGGACGAACCGAAGATGGCCGGGCTGCTGCGCAGGGGCCTCGCCGAGGAGGGCTACGCGGTCGACGTCGCCGCCGACGGCGCGGACGGGTTCGCCGCGGCGATGAGCCGCAGCTACGACGCGGTCGTGCTCGACGTGATGCTGCCCGAGCTGTCCGGGTTCGAGGTCTGCCGGCGA
The DNA here is from genome assembly GCF_040295745.1 of Saccharopolyspora sp. NPDC002686. Lineage (NCBI taxonomy): Bacteria > Bacillati > Actinomycetota > Actinomycetes > Pseudonocardiales > Pseudonocardiaceae > Saccharopolyspora > Saccharopolyspora sp. NPDC002686. The sequence continues at coordinate 9,238 of NZ_JBEOVY010000067.1, read as the reverse complement.
CTGCGCAGCAGCGAGGTGTGGGTTCCGGTGCTGATGCTCACCGCCCGCGCAGCGGTCTCGGACCGCATCGCCGGGCTCGACGACGGGGCGGACGACTACCTGACGAAACCGTTCCACCTCAAGGAGCTGTTCGCCCGCCTGCGCGCCCTGACCCGGCGGGGACCGGTGCCTCGGCCGACGCAGCTCACCGCCGGAGACCTGCGCGTGGACCCGTCCAGCCAGCGGTGCTGGCGGGGCGACGTCGAGGTGGTGCTCACCGCCAAGGAGTACGCGTTGCTGGAGGCGTTCCTGCGGCGCCCCGGCGCCGTGCTCACCCGCGAAGTCCTGCTGGAGCACTGCTGGGACTTCGCCTACGAATCGCGGTCCAACGTCGTCGACGTCCACATCCGCGCCCTGCGCGACAAGATCGACCGCCGCTTCGGCGTCAGATCCCTGGAAACCGTGCGAGGCACCGGGTACCGGCTGCGCGCGGACGGCGGCCGGGCGGACGCGGGGCAGCGATGATCAGCCGTTGGTCCCTGCGGCTGCGGCTGACCGCCGCGTTCACCCTCACGATGGCCCTGATCCTCACCGCCGCCGCCATCGGCACCGTCGTCAACTCCCGAGCCTCGCTCGACGAGTCGATCACCGAGTCGCTGCAGTACAGGCTGCGCGACGTGCAATCGGCGGCCGACGAGCTCGCACCCGTCCTGACCAGCGGTCGGGACACCGCGGAGCAGGTCCTCGACGCAGAGGGGAAGGTCGTGGCCAGTTCCGGTGGCGACCAGCCGCTGCTGACCCCTTCGGAGTTCGCTGCCGCCCAACGCGGCCCGATCATCGTCGAACACCCCGGAGCCGGCGCGCTGACCGGACCCGTGCGCGTCGCAGCAGGACCAGCCGAACCCCGCGTTGCGGTGGCCGCCGTGAGCCTCGCCGACCGGGATGCCGCAGCGGCCGACCTCGCCCAGGAGTTGGCGGTGGCGTTCCCCCTCGTGCTCGTGGCGGCAGCCGTCGGCGCGTACCTGCTGACCGGCGCCGCGCTGCGACCGGTGGAACGCATGCGAGCTCGCGCCGCGTCGATCACCGCGGAGAATCCCGAGCAACGACTCCCGGTTCCGGAGAGCCGCGACGAGATATCGAGGCTGGGCAACACCTTCAACGACCTGCTCGGGCGCCTGCACGCAGCGCTCGACCGCGAGCGGCAGTTCGTCGCCGACGCCAGCCACGAGCTGCGCACCCCACTGAGCGTGCTCACCACGGAGCTCGAACTCGCCCTGCGCCGCCCCCGCACCCAGGACGAACTCACCGCGGCGCTCCGGTCGGCGTTGGGCGAAACCGAACGGCTCTCGCAACTCGCCCACGACCTCCTCCTGCTCGCCCGCGCCGAGCGCACCGGCGGTGGAGCACAAGCGTCCATTGTGGAGCTCTGTCCGCTGCTGACGTCCGTCGTCGACCGCCTTCGCGTCCTCGCCGACGTGCACGTGGACTGCCCTCCCGGCCTGACCGCCAGGGGTAACCCGGATGACCTGCAGCGGGCGGTGAGCAACCTGCTCGACAACGCCGTCCAGCACGGATCCGCCCCCATCGCCGTCCGCGCTCAAGACCTCCGAGACGGCAACGCGGTCATCGAAGTGCGCGACCACGGCCCTGGTCTGGACCCCGAACTGCTCCCGCACATCTTCGACCGCTTCACCCGCGCGGACACCGCCCGCACCAGCGGAGGCACCGGCTTGGGGCTCGCCATCACCGCGGCGCTCGTCCACCGGAACGGCGGATCCGTCACGGCCGCCAACGCCGCCGACGGTGGCGCCGTCTTCACCATCACCCTCCCCGCCGGTCGCCCGGAGGAGCCCTGACCGAGCGCCCTCGCGCCGACTGCCAGTCGCGAATCCCGCAGTCGAGCGGGGGAAATCTGCAGTCGGGGCGTGGACGGTGCGGGACGCGTGCCGGTTTGCTGCCCGTTGTCGTCGAATCGTCGGATTCGGTGCCGGAAAACGTCGATCAATTCAAACTATCCGATTGACAAGTTGTTCGCCGTCGCTGATGGTGATGGGCAACGAAACGGCGGCCGCCTCGGAAGAGACGACGTCATGACATGTCCTCTCGCGGAGGAACTCGATGTCGAACGCGGAAGCCCAGCACCACGCCGGTCTCAAGCAGAACGCCTTCGGCGTTCCCGGAATCCTGTTCTTCGTCCTGTCCGCCCAAGCTCCGCTGACGAGCATCGTCGGCGCGGCGGCCCTCGCCGTGGCGCTGGGCGACGGCGCCGGTGCGCCCGGTGCCTACCTGGTGGTCGGCGCCGTGATCGTGCTCTTCGCGGTGGGGTTCACCGCGAGCACCCGACATCTGGACACCCGCGGCGGGTTCTTCGCCGTGATCAGGGCGGGGCTCGGCTTCCGCACCGGAGCCGCCGGATCGGCGCTGGCGCTGCTGTCGTACAACGCGGTCCAGATCGCGATGTACGGGCTGTTCGGATCGAGCCTGTCTGGCCTGCTCGAACGGCACACGGGGATCGCGGTGCCGTGGTGGACGTGCGTCGCGGCCGCCATCGGCGTCGTCTGGTTCCTCGGCAGCCGCAAGGTCGAACTCGGTGCCCGCGTGCTGGCCGTGCTGGTCGCGTTCGAGCTGCTCCTGCTGATCGCCTTCGCCATCGGCGTGATCGCGACCAAGGGCTGGTCGGCGCTGGACGTGCCGGCCAGCTTCGGCCCGGACGCGGTCCTCGCGGGCGCACCCGGGGTGGCGATCATGTTCGCGATCGCGTCGATGTTCGGCTTCGAGTCCACCGCGATCTACTCGGCGGAGGCCAAGGACCCGCGCCGCACCGTGCCGCGCGCGACCTACATCGCAGTGGTGCTCATCGCGGTGTTCCTGGCCTTCGTGACGTGGATGCTGATCTGCTTCTACGGAGCCGCGCAGGCCCAGTCGGCGGCGCAGGCGGCGCTGGAGAGCGATCCGGCCTCGTTCGCCGTGACACCCCTCAACAGCGTCCTGGGCGAGTGGTCCGGCACCGCGGCGGACGTGCTGCTGTCGACTTCGCTGTTCGCCGGAATCCTGTCCTTCCACAACATGATCACCCGGTACCTGCACACCATGGCCGGGCACCGGCTGTGCCCGCCGAGCCTGGAGCGCACCAACCGGCACCAGGCCCCCGCGCGGGCATCGCTGGCGCAGTCGTCGCTGGCCGCGGTGGTGGTGCTGCCGTTCGCCGTTGCCGGGATGGATCCGGTGAACCAGTTGTTCAGCTGGTTCGCCGGGCTCGCCGTTGTGACGCTCGTCGTCCTCTACGTGCTCACCTCGGCCGCGGTGATCGGCTTCTTCCGCCGCACCCGTGCGGAACGCAACCCCTGGACGACGCTGATCGCACCGGCGCTCTCCGCAGTGCTGATGGTCGGCATCCTCACCCAGGTCGTGCGCAACTTCGGCGTGCTCACCGGCGGGAGCACGGTCACCGTGTGGGTGCTGCTCGCCGTCGTCCCCGTCGTGTTCATCGCGGGACTGCTGCGCTCCCGCCAGGTACTTCCGGTCACCGACCTGCCTGATCTCCCCGCATCCGACCAAGGAGGAGCCCATGTCCACAATGGAACTTCCAGTTCTTCCCGCTGACGACAGCGACGGCACGACGCATCCGCTCGCCGCGCTCACCCCCGCGGAGATCGACGCGACGCGGGAAATCCTGGCGGAGGCCGGTCTGGTCACCGCGGCCACCCGGTTCTCCTACGTCATGCTCCGCGAGCCGGACAAGCAGGACGTGCTCGAGTGGGACGGGAGCACTCCGCTGCCGCGCGAGGTCTCGCTGCTGGTGACCGAACTCGAACCGCTCGGCCTGAGCAGCGTCGTGGTCGATCTGACGGCGGGCGAGGTCGTCTCGCGCACCGTGCTCGACCCCGCCGAGGTCGGCTTCGGCCCCTGCCTGGACGAGGACTTCGAACTCGTCGACCAGATCGTCAAGAGCGACGAGGGCTGGCTCGCCGCGGTCGCCAAGCGCGGGATCACCGACGTGACCAAGGTCCGCCCGGTTCCCCTGACAGCAGGCGTTTTCGGCTACCCGGACGAGGTCGGCAGGCGGATGTACCGGGTGCTGTCGTTCTACCAACCGCACCCGGGCGAGCCGCCGTGGGCCCACCCGGTGGGCGGGGTGATCGCGCACGTCGACGTGAGCGGCCGCCGCGTGCTCCGCGTGGTGGAGACCCACGTGGAGCACGTTCCGGAGGAGTCCGGCGACTACCTGCACGAGGCGGTGCGTGGGCCCCAGCGCACCGACCTGAAGCCGATCTCGATCACCCAGCCCGAAGGCGTCTCGTTCGAGTACCGCGACGGCGTGCTGTCGTGGCAGAACTGGCAGCTGCGCGTCGGGTTCAACGGTCGCGAAGGGCTCACCCTGCACCAGGTCTCCTACGCCGACGGCGGGGTCCAGCGCCCCGTCCTCTACCGGGCGTCGGTCGCGGAGATGGTCGTCAACTACGGCGACCCGGGCCCGACGCACGGCTGGCAGAACTACTTCGACCTCGGCGAGTACCAGTTCGGGCGGCTGGCGAACTCGCTGGAGCTGGGCTGCGACTGCCTGGGCGAGATCACCTACGTCGACGCGGTGGTCTCCGACGACCACCTGCGCCCGCACGTCATCCGCAACGCCATCTGCATCCACGAGGAGGACTTCGGCGTCCTGTGGAAGCACAACGACATCTTCACCGGCACCTCGCAGACCCGGCGGCAGCGGCGGCTGGTGGTGTCGTTCTTCGGCACCGTCGGCAACTACGACTACGGGTTCTACTGGTACTTCTACCTCGACGGCACGATCGAGCTGGAGGCCAAGGCCACCGGCATCCCGTTCCCCTCGGGCTACGACGGGCAGGACCCGCACTTCGCGGAGCTCGCGCCCGGGCTCGGGGCTCCGGTCCACCAGCACCTGTTCTCCGCGCGCCTGGACATGACCGTCGACGGGGTGCGCAACCACGTCGACGAGCTGGAGGTCGCTCCGGTGCCGCCGGGGGAGGGCAACCCCTGGGGCAACGCGATCGGCCGCAAGAGCACCCGGTTGCGCACCGAGCACGAGGCCCAGCGCGTCGCCGCGAACCACCTCAACCGGGTCTGGGCGATCGCCAGCTCCGAGCGCGCGAACCGGTTCGGCAAGCCGACCTCGTACGTGCTGCACCCGGAGGGCCAACCGGCGCTGCTCGCCGACGAGCATTCGTCGGTCGCGCGCCGCGCCACCTTCGCGCGCAAGCACCTCTGGGTGACCCGCTACGACCGGGACCAGCTGTGGCCCTCGGGCTACACGGTCAACCAGAACCCGGGTGGTGACGGCCTGCCCGCCTACGCGGCCGAGGACCGGCCGATCGACGGTGAGGACGTGGTGCTCTGGCACACCTTCGGGCTGACGCACTACGTCCGCACCGAGGACTGGCCGATCATGCCGGTGGACTACACGGGCTTCAAGCTCAAGCCGGACGGCTTCTTCGACCGCAACCCGACGCTCGACGTGCCCGACCTCAGCACCGCGCACGGCTGCTGCGGCGGAGGCGAATGTGGTTGCCACGACTAGCACTCCGCCCGGCGAGTACCGATCACGGTGCCGGTGGATCGCCGGGGTCGCCGTGGTCGGTGCCGCCGGGCACGTGGGTGCCGCGCTGATCGACCAGCACGGGTGGGTTCTCACGGTGGTCTTCGCGGTGATGGCGCTGCTGTGCGTGCCGTGCGCCGCGCACCTGCTGCGCGGCAGCCCGACCGCGTTGCGGCTGGTCGCCGCCAACGCGGCCGGCATGGTCGTCGCCCACCTCGTGCTCGCCGCCACCAGCGGTGGCCACCACACCGGCTCCCCGGCGCTGGCCGTCCTCACCGTCGTCGAATGCGGCATCGCCGCGAGCGCGTGGTACACCGCGCGCCATTCGCCCCGGCCAGCACGACCGCACTGATCGCAGTCGCCCACCCCTCGCGCATTACCCTGAACGGGAGAACTGGAGGGGCGCGATGGCGGGGCTGACGTACGGCACCGGGCGGCAGGCGCTGCTGGACGCCGCGGTGCGGGTCGTGGCGGCGCAGGGCCTGCGCGGGCTGACCTACCGCTCGGTGGCCGCCGAGGCCGGGGTGACCCACGGCTCCGTGCGCTACCACTTCGGTGACTGGGAGACGCTGGTGCAGGAGGCGCTCGCGCACTGCGTCAAGCGCAGCGTCGAGGACGGGGATCTGTCGTCGCCGGGGGAGGACTTCGAGGAGTTCGCCTCCGGCCTGATCTCGCTGGTCGCGGCCGATCCGGATGCGCAAGCGTTCCAGTACGAGCTGTACATGGAAGCCCGGCGGCGCCCGGAGCTCCGCCCGGTCATGGAGCGCGCGAACGGCCTGTACCGCGAGGCCGTCGGCGCTGAGCTCGCGCGGCACGGCCTGGACGACCCCGACCTGGCCGAGCTGGTGTTCGTCACCCTCGACGGCCTCGTCTTCCACCAGACGGTCTTCGGCGACTCGGACCGGACCGAACGCGCCGCCGCCGCACTGCGAAACCTGCTCGAGACGTACCGCACCGCCAAGGGAACCTGAGCCGGATCCGCGGGTCAGCGGGTGCGTTCGTAGTGGCGGCGCGCTTTCTCGCGGTTGCCGCAGGTGGCCATCGAGCACCAGCGGGCGCGGTTGGCCCGGCTGCGGTCGAGCAGGAACAGCTGGCACTCGTCGTTGGCGCAGGGGCGCAGCCGGCCGGGCAGTCGCTGCTCGGTGTCGGCCCAGGCGAGGACCGCCTCGACGGCCAGCCGGGCGTGCGGGGGAGTCTCGACCGTCCACTGGAGACCGTCCGAAGTGGCCTCCGGAACCTGGTGGACCCCTTCGAGCAGCGGGCTCAACGCGGCGGGTGAGCTTTCGCCGCGCACCACGTCCTGCAGGACGTCCCGCGCCTCGCGCAGCAGCTCCAGCTCCGCGAGGCTGCCGTCGCCGCCGTGCTCCCGCGCCCAGCGCCTGCCTTCGACCGGGTCGCCGAGCGCGTCCTGCTCCTCGCCGTTGACCAGTGGCCTGCTGTTGAGCAGGTCCAGCAACGCATCCATCGAACTCCCTAACCAGATCGAGCCCTTTGACAGGTTAGCTCCCCCCATGCTTCCATGGCGAATACCTAACCGCATCAAACACTCGAAGAGGTTAGAAATGAGCTCGGTGCGCCACCGGACCGCCACCGTCGGCGGCCACGAGATCTTCTACCGCGAAGCCGGTCCTGCCGACGCTCCGGCGATCGTCCTGCTGCACGGCTTCCCGACCAGCTCGTTCATGTTCCGCGAGCTCATCCCGCTGCTGGCCGACGACTACCACGTCATCGCGCCGGACCACCTCGGCTTCGGCCACTCAGCTGCGCCCGCCGCGGACGAGTTCACCTACACCTTCGACGCCCTCGCCGAACTCACCTCCGGCCTGCTCGACCAACTGGGCCTGGACCGCTACGCCCTCTACGTCCAGGACTACGGCGCCCCCATCGGATGGCGCCTCGCGCTCGAGCACCCCGACCGGATCTCCGCTGTCGTCACCCAGAACGGCAACGGCTACGAGGACGGTTTCGTCGACGCGTTCTGGGCCGACGTCTGGGCCTACGCCGAGAACCCCGGCCCCAGCACCGAACCCGCCGTCCGCGCCGCGCTGAGCCGCGACGCCATCCGCTGGCAGTACGTGCACGGAGTGCCCGACCCGAGCCTGATCAGCCCGGACACCTGGGAGCACGATTTCGCCCTCGTCTCCCGCGAGGGCAACGACGAGATCCAGCTGGCACTGTTCCGCGACTACCAGAACAACCGCCCGCTCTACCCGCTGCTGCACGAATACCTGCGCACCAGCGAGGTCCCGGTCCTCGCGGTGTGGGGCCGCAACGACGAGATCTTCGGCCCGGCCGGCGCCGAGGCCTTCACCCGCGACGCCAAGGACCCGGAGGTCCACCTGATCGACGGAGGCCACTTCCTCCTGGAAAGCCACCTGAAACTCGTCGCGGGCTACCTCCACGGCTTCCTCGGCCGAGTACTGGCCTGAACGCAAAGTCGATTCGGAAGAGGGGAAGCGCGGAAATCTGGCGGGCCGGCAGCCAAGTCGGCTGCCGGCCCGCGGTCATCAGACGGGGAGCTCAGCCGGCGAGCTCGTCATCTCGCTCGGCGAAGACCTCGCGGGCGGCGAAGGTCGCGTTCACAGCACGGGGAAGCCGCAGAACACGGCGGCGTGCAGGATTGCTTCGGTGATCTCCTCGCGGCTGATGCCCACGTTCAGGGCGGCGCCGATGTGGACCTTGAGCTGGGGTTCGCAGCCCCCCAGCGCGGTCAGGGCGCCGAGGGTGACCAGCTGTCGGCTGCGGGGGTCGAGCCCGGGTCGGTCGTAGATGTCCCCGAAGGCGAACGCGGCGACGTGGTGCCCGAGGGCGGGGTTGATGTCGGCGAGCGAGTCGATGACTGCCTCGCCTTGATGTCCGTCGATCTTGGAGAGGACGGATTGCCCGTGACGACGGCGGGCGACGTTGTCGGGGCTGTTGAGGTCGTGCTGCGGGGCGGTGCTCGTCATGGCTGGTGTGCTTCCTGGTAGACGGCGATCTTGTACTCGGTGGCGCAAGCGCGAGCTGCAGCTGGGCGATCTGGGACCGCAAGGTGTCGCGGTGCTCCAGCAGCATGTCGACGCGCTCGGACACGGTGTCCTGGCCCGCGTCGGCGAGGTCGACGTAGTGGCGCAGGTCGCTGATCGGCATGCCCGAGGTGCGCATCCGGGTCAGGAACACCAGCCGGCGCACTGCGGCCGCGTCGTAGCGGCGGTGACCGGCTGCATCGCGGGCGACGCGAACCAGGTCGATGCGTTCGTAGTAACGCAGCGTGTGCGGGCTCAACCCGAGGTGCGCGGCCGTCGTGGCGATGTCCCACTCGACTGCGTCGTCATCTCGCGCGAGCTCGCGCAGAGCTTCGACCGACACCCCACCGGGCGGATCCACCGCTAGGCGCAGCGCCTGGTGCAGCGCATCGTCTTGTTCCATGCCCAGGAACGCTAGGGCTTTGAGCGCGCTCAAACGCAAGCGCGGGATCGAACGATGTTCCCGCCGTCACACCTGGCTGTCGCTTCCGGTAGTGCTCGAGCGGGGTGCCGGCGGTCCTGCCGACACCCCGCTTCGCTGCCTCGGGTGCCGCTACTCGGCGGGCTGCCGGTCGAGTGCGCGACCCGTCGTCGCGTCGATGTGGTCGGGGAGCTCGTCGTGGCGGTCGCCGACGGTCGAGGTCCCGCTGGGCTCGAACATGAGGATGGCCGCACCGGTGGGGGCGGAGGGCTT
>NZ_JBEOVY010000066.1:0-27297 GCF_040295745.1 Saccharopolyspora sp. NPDC002686 | reverse complement strand
AGCCGCCATCTACCGGGATCACTGCGCCTGTGATGTAGCGGGCGCTGTCGGAGAGCAGGAATTGCAGGGCTCCGAAGACCTCGATGGGCGCTCCGACCCGGCGCAGCGGCACCGTGGTGAGCGCGCGGTCGAGCGCTTCCGGGTCTTCCCGCACCCACCGCGTCATCTCGGTGTCGATGAAGCCGGGGGCGATGGCGTTGACGCGGATGTTGTCCGGGCCCAGTTCCACGGCCATGCAGCTGGTCAGGTGCCGCACGGCGGCCTTGGAGGAGTTGTAGGCGGCCCGGGTGACCCGCACCCGGACGCCGGCCACCGAGGCCATGTTGACGATCGCGCCGCCACCGTTGGCGCGCATGTGCCGGGCGGCGGTCTGCGCGCCGTAGACGACGCCGTTGACGTTGACCTGGTAGGTGGAGGTGATCTGCTCCGGCGGGATCTCGGTGAACTCGGCCTGCGGGAAGATCCCGGCGTTGTTGATCCAGTAGTCGACGCGGCCGAACTCGTCGAGCGCGGCGCGCAGCAGGCCGTCGTGGTCGGCGGGGTCGGTGACGTCGGCGCGGTGGCCGAGCACCCGCCCGCCGTCGGCGAGGTCCCCGTTGACCTGGTCGGCGATCTCGGGCGCACCGGTGAGGTCACCGGCCACCACGTGGACGCCGCGCCGGGCGAGCTCGGTGGTGAAGACCGCGCCCATGCCGCGGCCCGCGCCGGTCACGACGGCGACCTTGCCGACGAGTTCGGGGTAGTTCGCGGAGAGCGGGCTGGCGTCCGCGCGCGTCGGGTTGGCCTGGTCGTTCGGTGCCGTCATCTCGGGATTTCTCCAGGTGTTCGCAGGAAGAGGTGGTTCAGTCGCGGGTGACTGCCCGCTCGGCGATCAGCCAGCGCCCGTCGCGGCGGACGAAGCGGTCGTCGGTGGTGGTGACCCGGTCGACGCTCACCGCGTCGGAGCTCGTGGTCCGCACGATGAGCAGGTTGGCCTTGACCAGGCACTCGTCCGCGCTGATCTCGCGGTCGATGCAGACGTTGGTGACGATGTGGTGGGTGCGGGGGTTGTTCGCGGCGAAGGCGGCGGCGAACTCGGTGAGCGCGTCCCGGCCCCGGACCGGCTCGGGGTAGGTGGGGGAGCGGAACACGCCGTCGGGGGTGAACGTCTCGGCCCACTGCCGCGCTGCACCGCCGTCGATGGCGTGCGCTTGCTTTCCCAGCAGGTTCAGGATTTCCAGCAGCGGACCGGTCATGAGGCGTCCTCGGCCAGGGCGGTGGTGATGCGGTGGTAGATGCCGCTGGACACCAGGCCGCCGTCGACGACGAGTTCGGTGCCGTTGACGTAGGAGGCCTCGTCGGAGAGCAGGAAGGCGACGGCTCCGGCGACTTCCTCGGGGGAAGCGACTCGACCGGCGGGAACGGATCGGAGGCTCTCGTCGACGAACCGGTCGTCACCGGAGTGCAGCAGGGGAGTGTCGACCAGCCCCGGGTGGACCGAGTTCACCCGGATCCCCTCGGCCGCGAACTCGAGCGAGGCCACTTTGGACAGTCCGCGCACACCCCACTTGCTCGCCCCGTAGGAGGCGGAGAAGTAGCCGACCATCCCGGCGATCGAGGACACGTTGACCACCGATGCGCCCCCGGCCCGCTTCAGCGGACCGGAGAGGAACTTCATGCCGAAGAAGACGCTGGAGAGGTTGATGTCCATGACTCGCCACCAGTCGTCGACCGAGGTCTCGGCGATCCCCTTCCGGAAGCTCACGCCGGCGTTGTTCACCAAGCCGTGCAAAGCTTTTCCGTCGAAACCCGCCGCGAGTTCCTCCCACGCGGCGGGGTCGGCCACGTCGAGCTGGTGCGCCCGGCCGGTGCCCCCTGCCGCGGTGATCTCGTCGGCGACGGCGCGGGCGGCGTCCAGGTCGATGTCGGCCACCAGGACGTCGGCGCCTTCTCCGGCGAGACCGAGCGCTTCGGCCCGGCCCATGCCGCTCCCGCCACCGGTCACCACGATCCGGCGATCGCGAAATCTGGCAGTCACAGTTCGAGCTCCCTTCCCTTGGTCTCCTTGAGGAAGAACGAGGTGACGAGGCTGATCAGGGCGCAGGCGACGAAGTACCCGGCCGGGGCGAGCTTGTTGCCCGTCGCGCTCACCAGCAGCGTGGCGATGAACGGTGCGGTGCCGCCGAGCAGCATGTTGGTCACGTTGTTGCCCAACGCGATCCCGCTGTACCGGAACCGGGCCCGCAGCATCTCGGCGTAGGTGGCGAACGAAACGCCGTTGACCACGGACACGCAGATGAACAGCACTGCCGGGGCCAGGATCGCCAGTGGTCCCGGGCCGTCGGCCATGAGCATGAACATCGGCACCCCGAGCAGCGCCCCGGCGGCGGAACCGCCGATGAACACCGGCTTGCGCCCGATGCGATCGCCGAGGTAGCCCGAGATCGGCAGGGTGATCACGCCCAGGACCATCGCGATGCACGTCGCGGCGAAGGCGAACTGGGGCGAGCGCTGACCGGCGGTCTGCAGGTACGTCGCGGCGTAGACCGAAGCGATGTAGTAGCCGCCGGTGATCACGGCACCGAGCAGGATGATGACGAGGACCTGCCGCCAGGCGGTCGAAAGCACCGCGAACAGCGGGACTTTCACGACCTCGCTCTGCTGCTGGACGTCCTCGAACTGCTCGGTCTCGTCCAGCGAGTTGCGGATCCACAGCCCGACCAGGCCGATGACCAGGCTCAGCAGGAACGGGATCCGCCAGCCCCAGGCCTGGACCTGCTCGGCCGACAGGCCGGTGGTGAGCGCGAGCGCCATCAGGGACGCGCACAGCGACCCGATGTAGGTGCCGGAGTTGACCATCGACGTCTGGAAGGCGCGCCACTTGGGCGGCGCGTGCTCGGAGACGAACGAGTTGGCGCCGCCGAGCTCGCCGCCGGCGGCGAAGCCCTGCAGGCACCGCGACAGCGTCAGCAAAGCGGTCGCCCACACGCCGAGCGTGGCGTAGGTGGGCAGCAGGCCCATCAGGGCGGTGGCGACCGCCATCAGCAGGATCGTCCAGGTCAGCGCCTTCTTGCGGCCGTACTTGTCGCCGATGTGGCCGAAGAAGATCCCGCCCGGAACGCGGAGGAAGAACGCCACGGCGAACGCGGCGAAGGTGCCGAGCAGGGCCGCGGTCGGATCGTCGTCGACGAAGAAGTGGGCGCTGATCATGGTCGCCATGTAGCCGTAGATGCCGAAGTCGTAGTACTCGACGACGGTGCCCAGGATGGCGGCTCGGATGACCTTGGCGTGCGACTGCGCGGGCCGCGCGCCCGTTCTGTCGGCGGCTGCGACGCCGTCGGTGGTGGAATTCGCCATTGAATGTCCTTCGGTGCGGTCCTCGCGGCCCTCGTCCGGGACGGATGAGCGCAGCAGTGCTCAAATAGTGAGCATAATGCTCACTAAATGGGAGTATATGGATCTGCCGCGTCCGTTGGCAACGGTCGGCGGAGCTCGACCCCCAGCGGTTTTCGAAGTGCTGGCAGGAGAACCTCCCCGGTCGTCCAGGTAGGAGCGCCTAACGCGTGACGCCGGTGAACTCTTCGACGGCGTCCCACAGGTCACGCTCGCGCAGCGGGTCGTAGGACTCCTCGGACGACCGGGCCACGCGATTTCGGTCGACGTAGGACCCCGTCGGTGCCTTGATCCTGCCGAGGACGACATCGGCCAGGTGCCGCCCCGCGGCACTGCGGCTGGTCGCGAACCGCGTGAGGGTCAGCACCGGCAGGATCCAGCGCATCGCGAACCGGGAGACGGGTCCGGCGTTGCGGGCGAGGCCGGTGCCGGGAACGAACCCCGGGTTGTAGGAGAGCACGTCGATCCCGGTCGGCAGGCGGCGCGCGTACTCGTGCACGAGGTGGATGGCGGCGAGCTTGCTCGTCGAGTACGCGGTGCGCCCGGCGACCGCGGTGCCCGGCTCGGGGAACGCACCGGTGCGGGCCAGGACGTCCGGGGACTTCCAGACCGGGCCGGGCACCATGCCCATGTTGTGCTTGAAGTCGCCGAAGTGGGTGTCGCTGACCGTGATCACGATGCGTGCGGGAGTGGTGAAGCGGTCCTGGAGCGAGCGGACGAGCAGGTGGTTGGCGAGGACGTTGACGGTGAAGGTGGACTCGAACCCCTCGGGACCTTCGGTCAATGCGTTCGTGAACTGCAGGCCGGCGTTGCCCGCGAAGCCGCGCAGCGGCGGCAGTTCACCGCGGTCGAGCCGGGCGTGGATTTCGGCGGCGGCCGATCGGACGCTCTGCAGCGAGCCGAGATCGGCCGGGACGTGCGTGACCGCGTGTCCGCCTCGTCCCAGCTCTGCGGCCAGCTGTGCGCCGGAGGCACCGCGGGCGACGACGAGGAGGTGCACGTCGGGCGACTGGCGCAGCACGTGCTCTGCTGCGACGCGGCCGATCCCGCGGCTCGCGCCCGTCATCACGATGGTGTGCTGCATGGAAGGGCTCCTGGGCAGGTCGATGGGCGCCGGACTGGCGTACCCACGACGTTCACCGCCCGCGCCGTCGCCGACCAGTGCCGTCCCCGGCACCAGGACTGGCAGTACCCAGGTTGATGTGGGGCTGGGGGCAACAATGAAGCCGTGGCTGCCTCACGCTCCGACTTCGGCCGGCTCCTGCATGACTGGCGCGACCGCCTTTCCCCGGCCGACGCCGGCTTCCCCGCGACGGCCGGTCGTCGTGCCCCGGGCCTGCGGCGGGAGGAGCTCGCGCAACTGGCGGGGCTTTCCGTCGACTACGTCCTGCGTCTGGAGCAGGGGCGCGCGAAGAACCCCTCGGCCCAGGTCGTCGGCGCCCTCGCCCGCGCACTCCAGCTGTCGCGGGCCGAGCGGGACCAGCTGCACCGAGCTGCCGGGCTCCTGCCGCCGCAGGACGCGACGATCAGCACCCACGTGTCACCGGGGGTCCAGCGCCTCGCCGCGCGGCTGGGAGATGTTCCGATCGGGGTGTTCACCGCCGACTGGACCCTGGTGTGGTGGAACTCGATGTGGTGCGCGTTGCACGGTGATCCCGCCGGACTCCCGGTAGCCGAGCGGAACCTCGCCCGAGCCCTGTTCGGTGACGGCCCGGCCCGCGCCGCGCTGCGTCCGGTTCGGTCGGAACGCGGCGAGGAGGCGTTCGCAGCGTCGATCGCCGCCGACCTCAAGGACGCCGCGTCCCGCTACCCCGCAGATGCCCGGCTCGGGAACCTCGTGCAGGAGCTGCGGGGAACGTCCGACGCCTTCGCCCGCCACTGGGCCACGGCGACGCTGGCGCCGCACGTGACCGAGCAGAAGACGATCCGGCACCCGGAGATCGGCGACATCTCGCTGGACTGCGACGTCCTCGTGGCCCCGGACGCGGACCTGCGTCTGGTCACCTACACGGCAGCGGCCGGAGCCACCGACGCGGGAAAGCTCGACCTCCTCCGCGTCACCGGGGGCCGCACCGCAACCACGCCCCCGTGACCAGCTCCACCGCTGGAGGTCAGGCGGGTTGCAGGACCTCGATGTCGCCGATGGCGAGGTGCACGTCGAAGGTCCGGTCGGTGATGCGCCAGCCCGCGGGTTCGCGGCGGAGGTGGTCTCGGTAGACACCGAAGCACTCGTACGGCGGCAGTTCGGAACGGGTGCCCGCGCCGTAGTGGAAGACGCGGGCCTTGCAGATCGCGGTGGCGGTGTCACCGCTGATCTCGACCAGGTGGTTGCCCAGCAGGTGCTGCGACGGGCCGCAGCCGTCGAGGTGCGACCGGATCGATGCCACGATCTCCTCGCGTCCGTGCAGCGGGGAGGCCTCCGGGCTCCCGTAGCGGGCGACCGCGTCCGCCGCGAACACCTCGTCGAGCGAACTCCACTGCCTGGTGTCGAGTGCGTAGGCGTAGCGGTTCACCACGTCGGTCACCGCGTTGCGGTCCTGGCAGGAGCACATGTGCTCATCCCGTCCTTCCAGCTGAGACGCTCGTCGGGTGCTGGGCGGGATCATCGCCTCGTCGCTGTTCCGGCGGTGGGGCCAGTCCCGGTCACCGGGAAGGTCGCGCCGTCAGGAGGCGACGCGGAAGCCGAGGTTGCCGCTGGAGCTGTCGGGGGTGTTGCTCGTGCGGGCGGCGACGCGGTAGCGGTTGCAGTAGGAGTCGTGGCACAAGTACGAGCCGCCGCGCATCACCTTCGACGTGCCCTCGGCGGGTCCGGTCGGGTTGCGGTTCGCGGCGGCGGAGTGGTCGACGCCCCACCAGTCCGCGCACCACTCCCAGACGTTGCCCGCGACGTTGTGCAGCCCGAACCCGTTGGGCGGGAAGGCGTCCACCGGCGCCGTGCCCCGGTAGCCGTCCTCGACGGTGTTCTTGACCGGGAACTGGCCCTGCCAGATGTTGCACCGGTGCTCACCGCCGGGTGCCAGCTCGTCGCCCCACGCGAACCGCTTGCGCTCCAGCCCGCCGCGCGCGGCGTACTCCCACTCGGCCTCGGTGGGCAGCCGGGTGCCCGACCAGCGGCAGAACGCCACCGCGTCGTGCCAGGACACGTGCACCGCGGGATGGTCCAGCCGTTCCTCCACAGTGGATCCAGGACCCTCCGGGTGCTGCCAGGACGCACCTCGCACGCCGCACCACCACGGGGCCGCATCCGGTCGCGGCGAGTCCTTCCGCAGCGAGCCGGGGAGGAACCCGGCGAACACGTACGACCAGCCGAACCGCTCGGCGTCGGTGACGTACCCGGTCGCCTCGGTGAACTCGGCGAACTGCGCGTTGGTCACCGCGTGCACCGCGACCTGGAACGGCTCCACGGTCACCGGCCGCACCGGTCCTTCCCCGTCGGCGGGGAAGCCGTCCGGGTCCTCCGCGCCCATGCTGAACGTGCCGCCGGGCAGGGACACCAGCTCCGGGGAACGCCCGGTGGCCGCCGGTTCCGGCGCGGGGTCGCTGGTCGTCGCGGTGTCGAGCGCGGAGCGGCTGGGGCCGCAGCAGGAGTGGTCGGTGCTCACGGGTTCACGGTAAACCGCCGGTGGAGCCGGCCGTCACCGGTGCTGCAGGGCCTTGAACTCGTCGAGCCAGGCGTAGTTGGGAGCCGGGGTGCCGTCGGGCAGGGGCTGCACCGAGCGCGAGGCGAACAGGCTGTTCAGCAGCCACGGCTTCTTGCCCGGTCCGAAGTCGCTCGACATGGCGGTGTCCTGGCCGATCCCGTAGGTTGCCACCGCGAGCTTGCCGGTGGCCCGGAACTTCCGCACCTGGTCGCGCAGGTAGTCCTTGTTGTTCTCGAACCACGGGCTGGTGCGCAGGAAGTCGTACCACCGGTCCTGCGGGAACGGCTCGTCGAGCGCCTTCTTGATGACCTGCCACACCCGCGTGCCCGGCGGCACCCCGTACTTCGCGGCGTACTCGGCGGACACCCGGTCGGTCAGGTGCTCCTCCCAGAGCTGGACGAGGGAGAACTCGGTGACGAGGAACTTCTTGTCCGGGCCCAGCCGGGGCAGCACGTAGTCGAGGTAGGTGTCGGAGTCCGCCAGGCTCGCGACGTGCGGGTGGATGTCGGTGCCCTCGATCTCCGGGGTGTCGCGGACGTAGGTCATCCAGCGCTCGGTGCCCGCACCTGTCCACCCGGGGTCCTCGAGGTGGTTGAGCGCGCCCATGTACAGCGCTGTCCGGCACCCGCCGGGGAAGTGCGCGGCGCGGTACTCGATGACGTGGTCGGCGACGGCCTCGTAGAAGGCGTTGATGGCGCCGTTGTTCCAGTCGTCGTGCGGGCATTCGATGAACGGCTCGTTGCCGATCACCAGGACGTCGACCTCGTCCAGCACTGCCGGCAGCACCTGGTCCAGCCGCTTCAGCTCGGCGTTCATCGCATCGGTTCCGGGGCGCGGCAACGGCTTCCCGCGTTCCGGGAAGTAGGGGAACTTCAGCGACAGCACTGTTCCGTAGCCGCGCGCGCTGGCCTGCAGCAGGGTGCTGATCGCAGGTGCCTCGCCTGGTTCGCCCTCGTCCGCGTCGGGCATGGCGAAGAAGCCGCGCACCCAGGTCGCGCCGGCGGTCTCGAGCTCGCCGAAGGTCATCACGCGCGGGTCGCCGTTGAAGTTCGCGCCGAGAACGCCGCTCGGCGGCGGTGCTGTGACCTGCTGAACGGCCGACTGGGACTGCCCTCGGCTCGGAGTGCTGCAAGCGCCCGCGCCGAGCGTGGTGAGACCGGCTGCAGCGGACAATTGGAGCAAACGGCGCCGGGACATCGAGATCATGTGCCCGGATGCTTCCCCGCCTGCCGCACGGTTGTCAATCGGCTCAGCGAAGCGCTGAGACCTATGTGGAGGGATGAGCGTGCTGGGCGTCCTCCGAACGGATCGAGGAACCGTCTGACCTCAGGGGCGGCTGATCAAGTCGTGTTCGGCGAGGAACTTGTCCAGTCGGGCCTGGTCCACCCTGCTGATCACGCTCGCCGCTTCCTGCCTGTCCCGCACGCACTTCGCGAGCGTGAACGTCGAGGTGACCGCGTACAGCAGCGCCAGGGCCAGGAATGCGCGGATCCAGCCGTCGACCGGCAGGTAGATGACGCTGATCGTGGAGGCGGTCAGCGCGACCCCGAAGGAAACGATCGACTGCACGAAGAAGGCGTTGGTGGTGCTGGAATTCTGATTCATGCCGATCATCTTGTCGGGGAAATGCCGTCGTGGCATGCGTAAATATCCTCGTTTACCGGGTGAGGGCCGCAGTCTGCTGCGTCCCTTCGGCGGTACCCTCCTGGCGTGGCGCGTGACCAGGTCGACGTGATCGCCGCTGGGCTCAAGGTCTGTCCCGTGGCGAGGAGCAATCAGCGGAGGCCGGTGCCGGCGGAGGAGCCGATGCACCCGTACCGGATGCGCGAGCTCATCGTCGTCCGCGACGAGTGCCGACCGGTGGAGAGGTTCGCCTAGATGTCCTCGGACGCTCCGCAGCCCGGCTTGGCGCGACGGCTCGGTACCGGTGACGCGGTGGTCATCGGGTTGGGGTCGATGATCGGCGCCGGTGTGTTCGCCGCCTTCGGCCCGGCGGCGAAGGCGGCGGGCAGCGGCCTGATGATCGGCCTGGTGCTCGCTGCGGCCATCGCCTACTGCAACGCCGTGGCCTCCGCGCAACTCGCCGCAGCGCATCCCACCTCGGGCGGCACCTACGCCTACGGCCGGGAGCGGCTCGGCCCGTGGTGGGGTTTCGCCGCCGGTTGGGGCTTCGTGATCGGCAAGACGGCCTCCTGCGCGGCCATGGCGCTGACCGTCGCCACCTACGCGGTTCCGGGGCCGGGGTGGCTGCAGAAGATCGTCGCGATCGCCGCGGTGCTCGCCCTGGCCGCGCTGAACTACCGCGGTGTCACCAAGACCGCCGTGCTGACCCGGGTGCTGGTCGCACTCAGCTTGATCGCACTGGCCGTGGTGGTGGTCGGCATCTTCGCGAGCGGTGTCCACGTCGACCGGCTCGGTGGTTGGGGAGCGCTGACGTCCAGCGGCCCCTATGGCATCTTGCAGGCGGCGGGACTGCTGTTCTTCGCCTTCGCCGGGTACGCCCGCATCGCGACGCTGGGGGAGGAGGTCCGCGATCCGCGCCGGACGATCCCCCGCGCCATCCCGCTCGCCCTGGGCATCACCGTGATCGTCTACGCCGTGGTGGGGCTGGCCGTGCTCACCGCGTTCGGCCCCGACCGTCTGGCGGCGGCAACTGCTCCGCTCACCGAAGCCCTGCAAGCCACTGGAGCCGGTGCACTCGCCCCGGTCGTGCGCATCGGTGGCGTGGTCGCGGGTCTCGGGGCGTTGCTGACGCTCATCGCCGGGATCGGCCGCACCAGCCTGGCCATGGCCCGCAACCGCGACCTGCCGGGCTGGCTGGCCGCCGTGCACCCCCGGTACCGGGTGCCGCACCACGCCGAACTCGTCCTCGCGGTGGTCGTGTGCGCACTGGTGGCCACCACCGACCTGCGCGGCGTCATCGGCTTCTCCTCGTTCGGGGTGCTCGTCTACTACGCCATCGCCAATGCCTCGGCCTGGACGCAACCCGCTGCGCAGCGCCGGTGGCCGCGCTGGCTCAACGCCGCCGGTCTCGTCGGCTGCCTGGTCCTGGTCGCCACCTTGCCCTGGCAATCGGCCCTTGCCGGTGCCACCGTCTTCGCCGTGGGGCTGACCGCGCGCGCCGTCGTGCTCGCCCGCCGCTGACCCGCCCTGCCGTCAGCTGCTGACCGGAGTCGGCCAGTCCTCGGCGAGGATGCGTTCGATGTTTCGCTCGGCGAGGGCGGTGATCGTGACGAACGGGTTCACGCCGGTGCTGCCGGGGATCAGCGAGCCGTCGGTGACGTAGAGGCCGGGGCAACCGCGCACCCGCCCGTAGTCGTCGGTGGCTCGGCCGAGCACGAGGCCGCCGAGCGGGTGGTAGGTGAAGCGGTTCTCGAACGGGCGGGTGTCGCCGAAGAGGTCTGTGCGGTAGGTGGTTCCGTTCGCGCGGTTGATCTTGTCGAAGAGCGCTTTCGCCTGCTGGATCGAGAGCTGCCCCTGCTCGGTCCTCCAGTGCAGGCGTGCCGAGTCGGTGGCGGGGTCGTAGCTGAAGTGGCCGCGCTCGGGATTCTTCGTGATCGCCAGGTACAGGCTGACCCACAGCTCGGTGCCCGCCGGGATCGGTGCGATCTCGGCGAAGACCGGGTGTTCTGGGTCTTCCCACGCGTCGATGCCGAGTGCGGGCATCGCGGACTGGGTGCCTCCAGCGGTGTCCCAGACGTGGTTCGCGCGGCCGAGCATGACGTTGCCGTTCGGGCCCCAGCCCTGCCCGATCTCCGCGCCGAGTCCCGGCAGCGTTCCGGTGTCCCGCGCGCGCAGCAGCAGTTCGGTCGAGCCGAGGCTGCCCGCTCCCAGGAACACCCGCTGGGCGGCGATCTCCGTTCTCTCGACGATTTCGCCGGATTCGTCGCGCCGGTGCACCGTGAGCACGTAGCCGCCGGTGTCGTCGCGGCGGATCGCCCGCGCCTCGTGCAGCGCGCGGATGGTCACGTTGCCGGTGCCGAGCGCATCGGCGAGGTAGGTCTTGTCCAGCGACCGCTTGCCGTGGTTGTTGCCGTAGATCACCTCGCAGGCGAGCGCCGAGCGGGGGACCTCTCCGGCTTCTTCCCGGCGCAGGTAGTCGAAGTCGTAGACGCTGGGCACGAAGGTCGTCTTCAGTCCCGCCCGGTGGGCGTGCGCGCGGGACAAGCGGGCGTACCGGTAGGAATCGCAGGTCTCGAACCAGTTCGGGTCGACGTGGTTGACCCCGAGCGCCGCGGTGGCGCGTGGGAAGTACGTGCCGTACATCTCCGCGGCGTCGACGGCGGGCAGGATCTCCTCGAAGTAGTTCCGCTTGGGCACCACGGCCATCGCGCCGTTGACCAGCGAGCCGCCGCCGACACCGCGACCGAGGTAGACCGACATGTCGCCGTGGTCGACGCGGTCGAGCACACCCGGGTAGCGCTCGCTGTCGTGGTTGATGACGTCCATCCACAGGAAGGACGCCAGCGGCGCCAGGGTGCGCTCCTTCAGCCACATCGCGCGCCCGTCCGGTCGCAGCATGTTGCAGAAGACGTTGCCGTCGGCGCCGGGTGCGTCCCACAGCCTGCCCATCTCGAGCATCACCGTGGGAATGCCCGCTTCGCCCAGGCGCAACGCCGTGACGGCGGCGCCGTAGCCCGTGCCGATGACCACGGCAGGCACGGCGTCGCCGGTGCGCGTCGCGGCGGACGCGGTCGTCGTGGAGATCGTGTTGAGGCCGAGCAGGGCAGCGGAGTTCAGGGCGGCGAAACCGAGGAACCGCCTGCGGGACAAGGGGGAGGTCACGCTGCCCATGGTTGCCTCGCGAAAGCACGTCCACAATCACCAATCCGAAGCAGATTCGCGTTAGCAGGGCAAACGTGAATGATGTTCACCCGCTGGTGTGAGGTGCTCCTGCTTCGGCAGCAGCAGCGGTGTGCCGAGCAGGAGGATGCCCGAGGTGGTGATGGCGGTCAGCGGGCTGGTGAGAGTGGCGAGGACGCCCCACACCGCTATGAAGGCGGCCTGGGAGAGCTTGCTGCTGATGCTCCACGCGCTGACGACTTGGGCCGCGTGCTCGGCGGGAGAGCGCTGCAGCCTCTCAGTCGCGTTGATGGGGTTGAAGATTCCCATGCACGCGATCAGCAGGCCTTCCACGACGATCACGGTGAGGAGGCCCGGGACACCGGGCTGGATGAAAGCGAGGCCCAGCGGGAAGATCGATCGCAGCCATCCGGTGGCGGTCATGACGCGCTGCCGCCCGTAGCGGGAGACGAGTCGCGCGGAGAGCCGGGCGCCGGCGAAGCCCCCGAGGCTGGGGATGCCGAAGGCGAGTCCGTACTCCAGCGCCGAGAAGCGGTACTCGCCGAGGAGGAGGACGGCCAGGAGCGGGCCGGTGGCCATGATCAGTCCGTTGACCGCCATCTGGTTCAGGAACAGGAGTCTCAGCGCGCGGTCGTGGAAGATGACCGACCAGCCCCGGGCGAAGTCGGCGGATCGCAGTCCGGTCGCGGGATTCCGGGGCGTTGCGACGTCGGTTCCGCGGATGCGGAGGATCGCGAGCGCGGAGAGCAAGTAGCTGCTCGCATCCGCCGCGATGGTGGTGACCGGACCGAAGATCCCGACCAGGGCTCCGCCCAAGGGCGGTCCCGCCGCGGTCGCCACCCAGGTCGTTCCCTCGAACCTCCCGTTCGCGGTGAGTAGGTGGTCGCTGCGGACCAGGTGCTTCAGGTGCGCGCCGGAGGCGGCGGTGAACGCGATGCTCGCCGCTCCGGAGAGGATCGAGACGACGAGCAGGTGACCGTAGGAGAGCGAGCCCACGAGGTACGCCATCGGGATGCTCGCCATCGCCAGGAAGCGGATCAAGTCCATCCCGATCATCACGGGCCGCTTGGTGCGGTGCTGGATCCACGGCCCGAGCGGAATCGCGACGATCGCCGCCACCACCAGGCCCGCCGCCTCGAGGAGTGAGACGGCGAACGCCGGCGAGTGCAGTTCGCGCACGGCGATCAAGGGGAATGCGCCGAAAGCGATCCACGTGCCATATGTGCTCGCCGCGTGGGCTGACCACAGCCAGCCGAAATCGCGTCCCAACCGCACGTCGATGTAACTCCCTTGAACAACCGATGCTCGTGTCCAGGCATCGCACCAGTCGTTCCAGGCGGGGATCAAACAACGACTCCTCGGTGCGCCACAACGATCAGTTGGGCGGCTATAGTCCGGGCCGGTGGACACCAACGCAGTGCGCTCGTTCGTCCTGGCCGCGGAATTCGGCCAGTTGCAGCACGCCGCTGACGAGCTCGGCGTGACCCAGCAGGCCGTTTCGAAGCGCATCGCCTCCCTCGAGCGGGAGCTCGGTGTTCGCCTGTTCACCCGGACCACGCGCGGGGTCGAGCTGACGCTCGACGGGCAGGCGTTCCTCGCTCACGCGCGGAACGTCGTCGCGCACGTCGATCGCGCGATCAGCGCGATCCGGCCGGGATCGCGGGCCCTCCGGATCGACGTCCTCGGTCTGCGCACCGCGCAGGCGGTCGTCCTGCACGACTACTGGCGGGCGCATCCCGAAACCGACCTCGACGTGGTCACCATCCGGGCCAGCGACCCGCGCCAGGCGGTCACGGCTGTTCAGACCGGCGACGTGGACGCCACCTTCCGCACCATCACCGACCCCGCCAGGCTGCCTGAAGACGTGCAGATGATCCGCGCGTTCGACTCGCCGCTCCAGCTCCTGGTGGGGCCGAAGCACCCGCTCGCCGCCGCGCGAGCGCTGACGCCCGCGCAGCTGCACGGGCACCGGATCTGGGTTCCGGGCATCACGCCGCGAAGCGAGTGGGCCGAGTTCTACGACCAGCTCACCGCGGAGTTCGACCTGCGGGTCGACGCCGCCGGCCCGAACTTCGGCACCGAGGTGCTCCTGGACGCCCTCGCGGAATCCCCGGACCTGGCAACCCTCGTCGGCTCGCGCGACCGGTACGCCTGGCCGGCGAACTACGACCTCCGCCGCATCCCGATCGCCGACCCGGCGATCGCCTACCCGATCTCGCTCATCCTGCCCAAGACGAGCCCGCACCCAGGGCTGCGCGGCATCATCAGGCACTTCCGGAACCTGAACCCCCTACCCGGGGCGACGTGGCTCCCGTCCTGGGCCGCGATGCCCGTGGGAAGCGACGACCCCGACGCCGGAATCTCCTGAGCCGGTCGATTTGTTCTGTTGTGTCCCGGTTCTCGGGCGTCGTCGTCTCTTGCGGGCTGCATGGCGGCTCGGCGGTGGTCTTCTGGGGGAGGAGCGGATGGCGCCGGCCGGATCCCTTAGCCCTGTTATTCTTAGTGCTGCTCTTGTTCGTCGGGGTTTCGGGTGGTGAGTGCGGTGGCTCGGCGCAGCCGGTCTCGGCCGGACGCGGTTGACTTCATGCTGGAGGAGTGGCGGCGGGAGGTCCCGGAGGTCGATGCCACCGGGATGGCCGTGTTCGGGCGCCTGCACCGCGCCTTCTACCGCTACCAGGACCAGCTGAACCGGATCTTCCACGCGCACGACCTGACCATGGCCGGGTTCAGCATCCTCGCTTCGCTGCGTCGGGCCGGTAGCCCCTACCGGCGGACCGCCGGTGAGCTCGCCGAGGCCGCGCTGGTGACCACGGGCGGGATCACGCAGCGCGTCGACAAGCTCGAAGCCTCCGGCCTGGTGGAGCGGGAACGCGACTCCGAGGACCGGCGGACCGTCTACGTGCAGTTGACCGAGAAGGGGCGCGTCTTCACCGACGAGGTCATCGCGGCGCACTTCGCCAACGAGCGCGACATGCTCAGCGGTCTTTCCGCCACGGAGCAGGAGCGCCTCGCCGACCTGCTCAGCCGGCTCGAAGCGTCGTTGGACCACGCGGAGGCCAAGCGCGCGGGCGAGTGATCCGCCGGGACCGCTCACCCGCGCCGGTCATCGGGCCCAGGGGAGCGGGGTTTCGTCCAGGCCCCAGTAGAGGCTCTTCTGGCGGGTGTACTGCAGGATCGCGTCGCGGCCCTTGTCGGTGCCGACGCCGCTGGCCTTCATCCCGCTGAACGGGGTGGAGATGCTGAACTGCTTGTAGGTGTTGATCCACGCGGTGCCCGCGTCGATGCGCCGGGCCAGCCACCAGGCCCGCCGGTAGTCGCGGGTCCAGATCCCGCAGGCCAGACCGAAGATCGTGTCGTTGGCCAGCGCGATCAGCTCGTCCTCGTCGCGGTAGGGCAGCACGACGCCGACCGGGCCGAAGATCTCCTCCTGGCAGGTGAGCGCGTCGTTGCCCAGCCCGTCCAGCAGGGTCGGCAGGTAGTACGCGCCGCCGGCAAGCTCCGGGTCATCGGGGATCCGGCCGCCGCACAGGACGTTGGCGCCCTCCTCGCGCGCGCGGTCCACCAGCGCCGCCACCCGGTCGCGGTGGGCGAAGGTGACCAGCGGCCCGACCTGGCTGTCCGGGTCGGTGCCCGGACCGACCCGGAGCCGCCGGGTCCCGGCGACGAGGCGCTCGACGAACTCGGCATAGAGCGTCTCGGGCACGAAGATCCGGGAACCGGCGATGCAGCTCTGCCCGCTGGAGGAGAAGATCCCGAACAGGATCCCGGCGGCGGCCTGCTCCAGGTCGGCGTCCTCGCACACGATCGTCGGGGACTTCCCGCCGAGTTCACTGGTCAGCGGCATGAACTTGTCCGCGGCGAGGCGCCCGATGGTGCGGCCGGTGTCGGTGCCGCCGGTGAAGGAGACCTTGCCCACCGCCGGGTGGCGGACGATCGCGTCCCCGACCACCGACCCCTTGCCGGGCAGGACCGACAGGAGCCCCGGGGGCAGTCCCGCCTCGTCCACCAGCCGGGCGAGCGCGAGCGATACCAGGGGTGTTGCTTCGGCGGGCTTCAGCAGCACCGCGTTCCCGGCGGCGAGCGCCGGCGCGATCTTCTGCGCATCGCTGGCGATGGGGGAGTTCCACGGGGTGATCGCGCCGACCACGCCGATCGGTTCGGGCACGCTCATCGTCAGGTAGGGCCCGCGCTGCGGGGTCAGCGGGGTTTCGGTGGTCTCCAGGGCGGCGGCGTAGAAGCGGAAGGTGCCGGCCGCGCTGCGCACGAGGGCGCGGGTCTCGGTCAGGGTCTTGCCGGTGTTGCGGGTCTGCAGCTCGGCCAGCTCGTCGGCGTGGTGGTCGACCAGGTCGCCGATCCGGACCAGGAACCGGGCGCGTTCGTGCGGGAGCAGGTCCCGCCAGGCGGGATCCGCTGCGGCGCGCGCTCCGGCGCGGGCCGCTTCGTCGACGTCCTCGGGCGAGGCCGCGGTGAGCTTGGCGAGGACCTCGCCGGTGGCCGGGTCGACGCACTCCAGCGGGGTGCCGCGGCCGCGCTGCCAGCGGCCCGCGACGGGGATCTCGTCGGCTGTCGGGAGCCTTCTCATGGTGCACCTCCGGCTTCGGGTGGGGATGACCAAATATCTTACGGCTAAGTCAATACCTGGAGCCGGATTCCGACGGGGGTTTCCGGGTTTGTCGCCTTTGAACTGCGAAGATAAAAGATCTTCCGCGGAATTTTCGCGCTGGGGGTTGTGCGGGTCACAGCGACATGCTCATACTGCTCACCACTTAATCGCTTACTGCTAAAAGAACTTCGGAGGTTGAGCGATGACCGCAGCAGACACCGGGACCCGGACCGACCTGGACGCCCTCATCGACTCCTGCATCGCCTCGCGGGAGAGCCGCAACGAGGACTGGGACACCCTCGCGTTCCAGACCAAGGCCGGTGACGAATTCCGCCGGGCGCAGATCCGCTACATCGGTTCCGGCGCCACCGGCAACCACGACGGCGACAGCCGCACGCTGCCCTCGGAGCACTTCACCTTCTCCAACATGCGGCTGCCGCTGGGCGCGATCGGCCCGGAGCACACCCACCACGACGTGGAAGAGGTGTTCTTCGTGCTGGAGGGCCAGCTGGAGGTCAGCGTCCACGACGTCGAGGACGGCACCAGGACCGCGACCCGCGTGCTCGGCTACCGCGACCTGATCCGGGTGCCCGCCGGCGTGCCCCGCAGCCTGAAGGCCATCGGCGACACCGACGCGCTGTTCTGCGTGGTCATCGGTGCCCAGAAGCCGCAGCTGCCGACCTATCCGGCGACCTCGCCGGTGCACGGCGTCACGCGAGACTGAACCGCTTCGAGGAAGGTCCGGGGTGAGGAGCATGGCGCACGCGGTCCGAGTGCACAGCACGACGTGGCTCGCAAACGGCGTGGTGCAGGTGAAGTTCCGCGATCCGGCGGGAGCCGACCTGCCGGCGTGGGAGCCGGGAGCGCACCTGGCGCTGCGGTTGGGCAACGGCATGACGCGGGAGTACTCGCTGTGCGGCGACCCGGCCGACCGGCGCAGCTGGACGGTCGCGGTGCTGCGCGAACCGAACTCGCGCGGCGGCAGCAGCTGGGTGCACGAGCGGTTGACCGCGGGCACCCTGCTGGAGGTCGAGGGCCCGCGCAACAACTTCCCGCTGGAACCGGCCGAGCGCCATCTCCTCATCGCCGGCGGCATCGGCGTGACGCCGATCCTGGCGATGGCCCGGCGGCTCGCCGAGCGCGGCGCGGACTGGCGGATGGTCTACTGCGGACGGTCGCGGGAGAGCATGGCCTTCCTGCCCCGGCTCCAGGAGCTCGGCGGCGACCGGGTCCGCGTCCACGTCGACGACGAACGCGGCGGTCCGCCGGACCTGCGCGCCGAGCTGGGCGCTGTCGCCGAGGGCGAGCTGGTGTACTGCTGCGGGCCGGAACCGCTCATCAACGCGGTGGAATCGACGCTCCCCGATCCGTCGTTGCTGCGCGTCGAGCGGTTCCGCGCGCCGGAGGTGCCGAAGTCCACTTCGGACGAATCCTTCGAGGTCGTGTGCGGCAACTCCGGCGTCCGCGTGCCGGTGGACCCGGGCACTTCGGTGCTGGACGCGCTGGCCGCGTCCGGGATCGACGTGCCGAACTCCTGCCAGGAGGGTGTCTGCGGCACGTGCGAGACCAAGGTCCTCGGCGGTGAACCCGAGCACCGCGACCACGTGCTCAGCCCGGCCGAGCGGGAAGCCGGCGACACGATGATGATCTGCGTTTCCCGCTGCCGCTCCGCCGAACTGGTGCTGGACCTCTGAGCCGTCGAGCCGACCTCTACCTCGACGGGGCCTCCCCGTCGTGACCTGGAGAACTGACATGACGCTGAACCTGGAGCCGGTGCAGACCCGGCTCTCACCCACCACGAGTTACGAGGACGCCTTCGCCGACGAGCTCGAGGCGATCTACGGCCGGGGCGTGCACGACCTGCCCGGTCTGGTCGCCGCGCTCAACGAGACGGGGGTCCGCCCGGCGGACGGCTCGGACTGGACCGAGCAGGCGCTCACCGGCGAACTCGCCCGCCTCGGTGCGAAGGAGATCTGAGGATGACCAAGCTGCAGACCGAGGACCAGCTCCTGCGGCTCGGGCTGCGGGACCGCTGGTACCCGCTGTGCCCGTCGCGCCAGGTCCGCCCCGGTGAGCTGACCCGCATCGAGCGCGCGGGCGAGGAACTCCTGCTGTGGCGCGACAGTTCCGGTGTCGTCCACGTGCAGGAGGACCGGTGCCCGCACCGCTCCGCGCGGCTGTCGTTGGGCGTGCACATGGGCGACCGGATCGCGTGCAACTACCACGGCGTCCAGCTCGACGGCGACGGCGTCGTGGCGTCGGTGCCCGGCAGCCCGGGGTGCGCGCTGGAAGGCCGCAAGGCGCTGCGCACCTTCCCGGCGCAGGAGCACGGCGGTGCGATCTTCGCCTGGTTCGGCGCGGACGAGTCCGCCGAGCCGACCCCGCTGCAGGTGCCCGAGCCGATCGCGGGAGGGGAGTGGGACGCCTTCCTCTGCTACGTCGAGTGGGACGCCTCCTACCTGCTGTCGGTGGACAACCTGATGGACCCGATGCACGGGGCGTTCCTGCACCGCAACAGCCACACGATGTTCAGCGGGAAGCGGGAGGCGGCGTTCCAGATCCGGGACACCGACACCGGTTTCGTCTTCGAGAAGACCGACCAGCGGGGGGTGAACTTCGACTGGTCGGAGTGGGTGGACACCGGCGGGCTGCAGTCGGTCACCCTGGACATCCCGTACCCGGACACCGCTGGTCCGGGCGGCCCGTTCACCATCGTCGCCTGCGTGACCGCGATCAACGAGCACCAGCACGCCGGGTTCTTCTGGCGCTGCCGGAAGGTCAGCGGCTGGCAGCGGGACAGCTGGCGGTTCCTGTACAAGAACCGGATCGAGGCCCGGCACTGGCAGGTGCTGGAGCAGGACCGCGTCATGGCCGAGGCGATGCCCGACGACGCCTGGTCCGGCGAGAACCTCTACCAGCACGACATCGCGCTGGTCCGGCTGCGCCGGATGCTGCGCGCCGAGGCCAAGCGCCAAGCCGCCGCGCTCGCCGAACGCAAGCCGGTCCGCGCGGCCGCCCGCTGATTGGAGTGCACATCATGCAATTCCCCGATGCCGAACCGGTGGTGAAGCTCCGGTCGTTGCGCTCGGTCAGCCTGCGCACCGAACGGTTCGCCGAGGCCGCCGAGTTCTACCACGAGGTGTGGGGCCTGACCCCGGTGGAGACCGAGCAGGACACCGCGTGGTTGCGCGGGACCGGCTCCGAGCACCACATCGTCGAGCTGCAGCAGGCCGAGCAGAACGGGCTGGGCAAGATCGCCTTCGCGGTCGGCACGCCCGCTGAGATCGACGCGGCCGGTCGCCGCCTGTCCGAGCTCGGGGTGCCGATGCTGACCGAACCCGGTCCGCTCGACCAGATCGGCGGCGGGTACGGGCTCCGGCTCGTCGACCCGGAAGGACGGCTCATCGAGCTGTCCTGCAACGTGGAAGCTGTTGTGGCGCAAGATCCCAACGGTCTTCCCGCGGTCCCGCGCAAGGTGGCGCACGTCGTGCTCAACACGGTCGACATCGACGCCGCCTGCGAGTTCTACACGCGGGTGCTGGGGATGCGGATCTCGGACTGGTCCGAGCACCAGATGGCGTTCCTGCGCTGCAACTCCGACCACCACGTGATCGCGTTCAACCAGGCGCAGTGGACCTCGGTCAACCACGTCGCCTACGAGATGCCGTCGATGGACCACTTCATGCGCGGCATCGGACGGCTCAAGCACAACGGCATCACCCCGCTGTGGGGGCCGGGTCGGCACGGGCCGGGCTCGAACACCTTCTCCTACTTCGCCGATCCGGCCGGTCTGGTCTGCGAGTACACCTCCGACGTCGCGCAGGTCGAGGAGGACGCCTGGCTCTGCCGGGTGTGGCGCCGCACCGCGGAGCTCTCCGACCAGTGGGGCACCGCCGGCCCGCCGTCGAAGGATGCCCGCTCGCACATGGCGGGCAAGCCCGATCCCGGCTACCGGGAGCTGGTGCAGTCGTGAAGGTGGCGATCCTCGGCTGCGGCGCGATCGGCAGCGTCGTGGCGCACGCGGTCCGGGACGGTGGAGTCCCCGGTGCCGAGCTCGTCGGCGTGGTGCACGCCGAGCGCGACGACCCACCAGGACTGCCGGTGCTGGGCATCGACGCCGCGATCGAGCAGGCGGATCTGATCGTCGAGTGCGCGGGGCAACGCGCGCTCGCCGAACTCGGACCGTCCATCGTGGCCTCCGGCACGGATCTGCTGGTGGTGTCCATCGGCGCGCTGGCCGACGACGCGCTGCTGGCCTCGCTGCGCGACACCGGCCCCGGCCGGCTGCACCTGTGCAGCGGCGCGATCGGCGGGCTGGACGTGCTCGCGGCGACCGCCCGGATGGGCGGGGTGTCGGCGGTGCGGATCGTGACCACGAAGAAGGCGCCCACGCTGGTCCAGAAGTGGATGGGCGAGGACGTCGCGCAGCAGTTGCGGACTGCGACAGAACCCGTCGAGCTGATGCGCGGACCGGCTCGCGAGATCACGGCCGCGTTCCCGGCGTCGGCCAACGTCGCCGCGTCGGTCGCGCTGGCGGTGGGGGATTGGGACCTGGTGGAAGCGACCGTGGTCGCCGATCCGAACGCCCCGCTGACCAGCCACGTGATCACCGCCGAGGGCAGTGCGGGCGACTACCGGTTCGAGATCCGCAACCACCCGTCCGCGGCGAACCCGGCGACCAGCGGCGTGGTCCCGCACGCGGTTCTGGCCGCAGTGGGACGGCTGGCCGCACCCACTGGAGCGTTCGCATGATCCGGTCGAAAGTGTCCGATGTGGACGTTCTGGAGGCAGGCGATGGCACCCCGCTGGTGCTGCTGCACGGCATCGGAGGTGCGGCCGAGGCGTTCGACGCGCAGCTGTCCGGGCTGGCCGGAGAGCACCGGGTCATCGTCTGGGACGCACCCGGCTACGGCGGATCCGCCGATCTGCCCGGCGAACCGGATCTGGACGCCTACGCCGACGCGGTCGTGTCGGTGCTGCGCGGGCTCGACGCCGAACCGGCGCACCTGCTCGGGGTGTCGTGGGGCGGGGTCATCGCGACCCGGGTCGCGATCAAGGCGCCGGAGGTGCTGCGGTCGCTGATCCTCGCCGACTCCTCGCGCGGTTCGGGACGCACGGCCGACGGCCGGAAGGCGATGGCCGAGCGGGCTCGGGACGTCACCGCTCGCGGTGCGGAGGCTTTCGCGGCGGAAAGGGCACAGCGCCTGGTGGCGCCCGGTGCGGATCCAGCAGTGCTGGAGCGGGTCGTGGCGTTGATGTCGCGGGTCCGGCCGCGCGGTTACGGCAACGCCGCCCGGGTGATGGCCGCGACCGACCACTCCGACCAGCTGGCGGGGATCACCACGCCGACGCTGGTGCTCGTCGGCAGCGAGGACGTCGTGACCGGTGTGGCCGAGAGCCGGGCGCTGGCCGAGCAGATCCCCGACGCCCGGCTGGTCGAGATCCCCGATGCGGGCCACGCCGCCAACCAGGAACGCCCCGAGGAGTTCAACGCCGCCGTGCGGGCGTTCCTCGCCGAAGTCGACACCGGAGGAGGTGCGCTGTGACGCTCGATGGACGACTGGTCGTGGTCACCGGCGCCGGCCGGGGTTTGGGACTCGCGATAGCCCACGACCTCGCCGAGGCCGGGGCGCACCTCGTGATCGCCGAGCGGAACCCGCAGTTCGCTGCCAGCGCGGTCGAAGAGCTCGCCGCGCACGGCGTTCCCGTGCACCGGGTGGACACCGATGTGTCCGACCCCGGCTCGGTGCAGCAGCTCGCGGACCGGGTCGCCGAACTCGGCGGAGCGTACGGGGTGGTCAACAACGCGGCGCTGGCCGACGGAGTCGGCGGCAAGTACTTCTACGACATCGAGCCGGACGAGTTCGACCGGATCATGTCGGTCAACCTGCGCGGCACCTGGCTGGTGTCGAAGGCGCTCTACCCGCAACTGCGCGCCAGGGGCGACGGGCGGATCCTCAACATCGCCTCCGACGTGGCGTTCTACGGTCCGCCCCGGCTGATGCACTACGTCGCGTCCAAGGGCGCGATCGTGGCCATGACCCGCGCGATGGCGCGGGACGCCGGGCCCGACGGGATCACCGTCAACGCGATCGCCCCAGGCATCACCGAGTGCGAGGCGACCCAGGCCGTGCCTGCCGAACGGCACGAGCTGTACCGCATCAACCGCGCGTTGGAACGCCCGCAGCAACCCGAGGACTTGGTGGGTGCGGCGCGGTTCCTGCTGTCCGACGCGGCCGCTTACATCACCGGCCAGACGCTGCTCGTGGACGGCGGCTTCGTCTGCCGATGAGGAGGAAACGATGGACCTCGACCTGACCGGCCGCACCGTGGTGGTGACCGGGGCGAGCTCCGGGGTCGGCCTGGCCACCGCCAAGATGCTGATCGCCGAGGGCGCGAACGTCGCTGCTTGCGCGCGCGACGCGGACCGGCTCAAGACGGCGTTCGACGGACTGCCGGTGCACCTCGGGACCTGCGACGTGCTGGACGAATCGGCGGTGCAGGACTTCGTCGCGCAGGCCGCCGAGGCCTTCGGTGGGATCGACGGGGTGGTCAACAACGCCGGGCGTTCCCTGATGGCGCGGCTGTCCGAGACCGAGGACCGGCAGTGGCGCGAGGAGCTGGAGCTGAAGATCTTCAGCGTCCTGCACGTGGTCCGGGCCACCCAGCCGTGGCTGCGCGAATCCGCCGCGGCCTCGGTCGTGAACGTCAACGCGATCCTGGCGCGCCAGCCCGAGGCGCGCCTGGCGGCCACTTCGGCGGCGCGGGCCGCGTTGCTGAACCTCACCAAGACCCTCTCCGGTGAGCTCGCCGCTGACGGGATCCGGGTCAACTCGGTGTGCCTCGGCCTGATCGACACCGGCCAGTGGCGCCGCCGCTACGAAGCGTCGAAATCCACTTTGGACTTCGACGCGTGGAGCGCGGAACTGGCCGCCGATCGCGGAATTCCGCTGGGGCGGCTCGGCACCGCCGACGAGGTCGCCTTCCCGATCGTGTCCCTGCTGTCCCCGCGCGCCTCCTACGTCACCGGTTCCGCGATCGACGTCGGCGGCGGCATCGCCCGTTACCTCTGAGCGGTCGTCACCCCCAGAAAGGACTGTCCATGACCCGAACCAACGGCGGTGACCTGCTCGTCCAGGTCATGCGCGACAACGGCGTCGACACCGCCTTCGGCGTGGTCAGCGTGCACAACCTGCCGCTGGTGGAAGCGGTGAGCCGCGACCTGCGCTTCGTCCCGGTGCGCCACGAGGCGGCAGCGGTCAACGCCGCCGACGGCTACGCCCGGGCGACCGGGGGACTCGGCGTCGCGATCACCAGCACCGGCACCGGCGCGGGCAACGCGGCCGGGGCGATGGTCGAGGCGTTGACGGCGGGCAGCCGCGTGCTGCACGTGACCGGTCAGATCGACTCGCCGTTCCTCGGCCAGGGCCGCGGTGTCATCCACGAGACCAAGGATCAGGCCTCGATGCTCGCCGCCATCTCCAAGCACTCGGCGACCGTCGCTTCCGCCGGGGAAGCCGGGAGCGTGCTGCGCGAAGCGGTGCGCAGCGCGCTGTCAGTCCCCAGTGGACCGTCCAGTGTGGAGTGGCCGATCGATCTCCAGTACGCCGAGCAGCAGGTCTCGTCCGCTCCCGCTGAGCGAGGTGCGACGCCGCCGTCGGTCGACCCGGCGTCGGTGCGCAGCGCCGTCGAGGTCATCCGCAGCGCCGAGCGCCCGCTCCTGTGGGTCGGCGGCGGTGGCACCGGGGCCGGCGAGCTGGTGCGGGAGCTGGCCGAGCTGCTCGGCGCCGGGGTGCTGACCAGCAACTCCGGTCGCGGGAGCGTGCCGGAGGACCACGAGCTGGTGATCGGCAACTTCGCGGCCAACCCGGAAGCCGCACCGCTGCTCGCCGAGGCCGATCTGCTGATCTCCATCGGCACGCACTTCCGCTCCAACGAGACCAAGCACTACTCGCTGCAGCTGCCCGCCAAGCACGTCCAGATCGACGTCGACCCGGCAGCCGTCGGACGCGTTCACCCGGCCGCGGTCGGGCTGACCGGTGAGACTGAGCAGGTGCTCCCGCAGCTGCTCGCCGAGCTGGCCGGCACGACGGTCGGCGGGCCGGACTGGCGGGCGAAGGTGACCAGCACGCGCGCCGCGGTGCGCGCGCACCTCCGCTCGGCGATCGGCCGGTACCAGCTGATCTGCGATGCGATGCGGCAGACGCTGCCCGCGGAAGCCGTGATCGCGCGGGACGTCACGATCCCGTCCAGCCAGTGGGGCAACCGGCTGCTGGAGATCTACCGCCCGAACACCAACGTGTTCCCGGTCGGCGGCGGCATCGGGCAGGGCTTGGCCACGGGCATCGGCGCGGCGATCGGCACACCGCAGGCCCCGACCGCGGTGCTGGTCGGCGACGGCGGGTTGGCGGTGCACCTCGGCGAACTCGCCACGCTCGCCCAGGAGCAGCCGTGGCTGGTGCTGGTGGTGTTCAACGACGGCGGGTACGGCGTGCTGCGCAACATGCAGGACAAGCACGCCGACCGGCGCTCCGGGGTCGACCTGTTCACCCCGAACTTCGGGCTCCTGGCCGAATCGCTGGACATGCCCTACGCGCTGGTGAACAAGGCGGACGCGTTCGCCGAAGCCTTCGCCAAGGCGGTGGCCGAACACCGCCCGTTCCTGATCGAGGTCGACGTCACCGCGCTCGAACCGACGCCGTCGCCGTTCGTGCCGCCGGTCCACGTGCCCAGCTGAGAAGGACCCGATGTCTGCTGACCACCACCACGCCCACGGACCCGCCAACCGCGGTCGCCGGGTGCTGCGCACCGCCGCTCCGCTGTTCGTCCGGTTCCCCAGCACCCGACCGCGCACCGCCGTCGTCGTGCTGCACGACGCCTATGGCCTGACCGAACCGATCGAGGACTGCTGCCGGGCGCTGGCCGGCCGGGGGCACGTCGCGGTCGCCCCCTACCTGTACTACGAGACCGGCGGCAAGGAGTTCCGCCCCGACAACGAGCACACCGCGCAAGCAGCCCTGTCCCTGCTGGCAGCCGACGACCTGGCCGCCGACATCGCCGGAGCCCTCGACCACCTCACCACCCGGCTGGGCATCCCGACCACCGCCACCGGGGTGCTCGGGGTCGGCGCCACCGGATACCTCGCGACGTGGGCCGCCACCGAGCACCAGCTCGCCGGCGCGGTCGAGTGCGACCCGCTCGACGGAATCCCCGCTGCAGAACCCGGCCGCGCGATCAGGTCCCTCGAAACCCGGATGCCCTGACCACGACGCCGCACCCACCGTTCCCCACCCGGCGGCGCGCCCGCCGCAATCACCGGCCACCCCCATGGCCTGCGTTTCCCAACGAGGAGGGACGCATGAGAGTCACGGCCCCCGATCACGCCGTCCAGCAACACATCGCCGCCCGCCTGGAACGTCTCCCGATGTCGCGCTGGCACATCAGCGTCCGGCTGATCATCGGCGTCGTCACGTTCTTCGAAGCATTCGACCAACTGCTCATCGCCTTCTCGCTGCCCGACATCACCCGCGAGTGGGGGCTGTCGACGGCCGGCGCCACCACCGCGCTCACCGTCGGCTCGATCGGCATGCTGCTCGGCGCACTGGCGTCCGGCTGGCTGGCCGACCGGGTGGGCCGCGTTCGGATGATCATGCTGTGCCTGGTGATCACCGCGCTCGGCAACCTGGGCATGGCGCTGAGCCCGGCGTTCCTGCCGTTCCTGATCCTGCGGTTCGTGCAGGGCCTGGCCATCGGCGGTGAGGTGCCGATCGCCGCGTCCTACATCGCCGAGCTCAGCCGGGCCAAGCGCCGCGGCCGCTTCGTGCTGATGTACGAGGTCGTCTTCCCGGCCGGCCTCACCGTCGGCTCGCTGATGTCGGCCTGGATCGTGCCGAACTGGGGCTGGCGGGCGCTGTTCCTGCTCGCCGCGGTGCCCGGCCTCGCCGCGTTCTTCCTGCAGCGCCGGGTGCCGGAA
Source organism: Saccharopolyspora sp. NPDC002686 (assembly GCF_040295745.1). NCBI lineage: Bacteria > Bacillati > Actinomycetota > Actinomycetes > Pseudonocardiales > Pseudonocardiaceae > Saccharopolyspora > Saccharopolyspora sp. NPDC002686. The sequence goes on along the minus strand of NZ_JBEOVY010000066.1, from coordinate 905 downwards.
TCACCGCGCTGGCTGGCCTCCCGCGGCAGGAACGCCGAAGCGCTGGAGGTGATGGAGCAGATCGAGGGGAACGTCCGCCGCTCCACGGGCCAGGACCTCCCGGACCCGGCACCCGTCCCCTCCGCGGTCGGCGCGGAATCCACCAGCACCAGCAGCGTGCGCGACCTGTTCACCGGCCGCTACCGGCGCCGCACCCTGGTGGTATGGACGATCTGGTTCGTCGGCTACCTGGCCAACTACGGGCTCACCTCCTGGCTGCCGACGCTGTACAAGCAGGTGTTCCACCTGCCGACCGGAACCGCGCTCTGGTACAGCACGTCGGCGTCGATGGCCGGTCTGGCGGGCTGCATCCTCGCCGCGCTGACCATCGACCGGCTGGGCCGCCGCAAGGTGCTGGCCATCGGCCTGGGCGGAACCACGGTCGCGATGGGCTTCCTCGCGGTCCTCGGTGCGAACTCCGCCGGACAGCTCGCGCTGTTCTCCGCGTTCGCGGCGATGTTCAGCTTCGCGGCCAACATCAGCCTCTACCTCTACACCCCGGAGCTCTACCCGACCCGGAGCCGCGCGCTCGGCTGCAGCCTGGGCGGAGTCCTCAACAGGCTGGGCATCATCACCGGCCCGATCCTGGTCGCAGTGGTCTACGCGGGCGGCACGGAGCTCACCCCGGTCTTCCTCCTGATCGGAGCGATCACCTTGGTCGGCACCATCGTCGCAGCAGCCTTCGCAGAGGAGACGAAGGGCCGAACCCTCGAAGAGCTCTCCCCGTGACCTGACGACAGAGGGCCTTCGCCGGGTAGTACCTGCCGACGGCCGGAGGCGGGTCGTGTAGCAAAAGGCCGGCGCCGAGGAGGTGTTGGGAGATGTGAAATACACACATGAGAAGAAACTTCACAAATGGGTAGTTG
>NZ_JBEOVY010000065.1:0-27367 GCF_040295745.1 Saccharopolyspora sp. NPDC002686 | reverse complement strand
GAGGAGCTGGTCGACCAGCTCCTCGATCGCCGACGCCCCGTCCTCGGGAGCCAGCGCGGCGTGCGATTCCCGCCCGGTCACGCGGATGCGGGCGCGGGTGCTGCCCCAGCGGGCGGTCTTCACCGCGCCATCGGGGTGCGGGGGCTCGAAGCCCAGTGCGGCGACCGCGTCGCGGCAGTGCTCGGCCACCAGTCCCCGGGCCGAGGGCGAGCCGACTTCCTCGTCCGCGACCAGGACCATCGTGATCGGCCGGTGCGGAATCCCGTGCTGGGCGAGGAGTTCCACGGCGGTTTCGAAGACGACGAGGCCGCCCTTCATGTCGTACACGCCCGGCCCGTGGATCCGGCCGTCCTGCTCCAGCCACGGCACGGATCCGTCGAGCGTGCCGGTGGGCCACACCGTGTCGTGGTGGCCGAGGCACAGGACCGGTCGCTGGTCCTGCCCGTCGCCGGTGCCGGGGAAGTGCGCGACCAGGTTGGCGCCGGTGGCGCTGGCGTGCAGTTCGGTGCGGGCGCCGAGTTCGTCGTAGCGCCGCCGCAGCAGATCGAGCAGGGCGTCGAGCGCGTCGGCGTCCCCGCTCGGCGTTTCCAGGCGGACGTAGCGGTGCAGCCGGTCGCGCATCCGGGCCGCGTCGACAGCTTCGCTTTCGATCAGGCTCACAGATACGAAACGTATCTTTTCGAGCTGGCTCAAGCAAGGCGGTTGACAAACGCTGTTCCGGCACGCATGTTGTTGCAAATTACGTTTCGTAAGATGGCTGCATGGGGCGATCGTTCCGATGCGGTGCGTGAGGAGGGGCCGTGGGACGCGGACCTGCGTCGGAGGTCCGGGCGGCCGGTTTCGTCGTCCAGAACTTGAACACCGCCGAGTTGCAGCGGCAGGCCGCCGCGCTGTACCGGCGCGTGTTCGGCTACCGGGATTCCGACGTCGGGCTGAGCCCGCCGCTGCTGACAGCGCTGCTGCGCAACGGCGGCTCGGTCGTCGGAGCGGTGGGCGAGGACGGTGCGCTGCTCGGCTTCGCCTACGGCATGCGCGGTGGCGACGGCACGCGGATGTACCACTACTCGCAGGCCGCCGTGGTCGCGCCGGAGAGCCAGGGCATCGGGCTGGGCCGGAAGCTGAAGCAGGCGCAGGCCGAGGTCGCCCGCGACACCGGGATGCGCTTCATGCGCTGGAGCTACGACCCGCTGATCTCCCGCAACGCGCACTTCAACCTCGACGTGCTGGGCGCGGTCGGCCGCTGGTACGTCGACGACTTCTACCTGCACGAGCAGTCGGACCGGGTCGTCGTCGAATGGGATCTGGAGCAGACGCCCGAGCCCTTCGCGCCGGAGTCGGTACCGCGGTTCACGAGCGCGGACTGGGGGACCAAGCAGGGCTTCGGCGACCACGGTCTGCTCGTGGTGCCCTCGGACCCGGCGCTGCTCGAACCGGCCCGGACGGCAGAGGTGAGGTCCGCCGTGCGCGCCGGCTTCCACGATTTCCTCGCCTCCGGCCTCGCCGCCCGCTCCTGCCAGAAGGTCTCGGCGGAGACCTCGGTTTACTGGTTCACCCGTGTCCCGATCACCGGAGGTGGCCATGACCGCCCATGACGCCAACCGCGACCTGGCCAGCCCGCGCCAGCGCTACGACGCGCGCGTGCAGCGCCGCTCGGCGGCCGTTCTGCAGCAGCGGGTCGTCGAGCAGGAGATCCGGTCGCTGGACGCGGCGATGGGATCGATCGCCCGCGACGGTTCGGTCGAGCGGGCCGCCGCGCTGGTGGTGGGGGCCCGTCGCCGGTTCATCCTCGGCTCCGGCAAGTCCTTCGCCTACGCCTGCCTGCTAGCCGCCGACCTCGGCGCGTCGCTGTCGAACGTGACCACCATCGACGGCCGCATCGTGCAGGCCGTCGACGTGCTGACCGAGGTGCGTTCCAGCGACGTGCTGGTCGTCTTCTCGCTGCGCCGCTACCGCCGCGAGAGCATCGAGGTCGCCCGCCAGTTCACCGCCTCCGGCGGCACCCTGGTCGTGGTGACCGACGCCGAGGACGCGCCGCTGGCCCAGGTCGCGGACGCGGTCATCGTCGTGCAGACCGAGAGCGCGTCCTATTCGGACTCGCCGACCGCCGTCGCCGCCGTCGCCCACGTGCTGGCCACCCTGACCACCGCCAGCGCCAAGGGCGCACAACGCCGCCTCGGCGAGCGGGACCGCTTCTCCCGCGCCCTGGGGATTTACGCGGACGAAGCAGAGAACCTCTGATCGGAGACATGATGAAGATCGCCAGCGCCGCGCTGCACCGCGTCCGGCTGCCGCTGAAGCACAGCTTCCAGACCAGCTCGCACCGCAAGGACCACCTCGAGCACGTCCTGGTGCAGCTGGTCGACGAGTCCGGCGCCGTCGGCTGGGGCGAGATCGCCTCGCCGAGCGACCCGTACTACGCCTCGGACACGGTAGAGACCAGCTGGACGGTCGCCACCGGATACCTCCTGCCGGCCATCCTCGGCCGCGAGGTCGAGCACCCGAGCCGGCTCGGCGAGCTCTACGGCAAGGTGCGCGGGCACCGCTTCGCCGCCGCCGGGATCGACGCGGCCGGCTGGGCGCTGTGGACCGCGCAGCAGGGCGTTCCGCTGGCCCGGGCGCTCGGCGGTGAGCGGGAAACCGTGGTGGCCGGGGTGTCGCTGGGCATCGAGCCCACCATCGACGAGCTGCTCGAGCAGGTGCAGCGCCAGGTCGACGCCGGGTACCCGCGGGTGAAGCTGAAGATCGCCCCGGGCTGGGACGTCGAGCCGGTCAAGCAGGTCCGGGCCGCCTTCCCGGAGCTGAACCTGCACGTCGACGCCAACGGCGCCTACCTGGACATCCCCGAGCACCGCTCGGTGCTGCGCGAACTCGACAACTTCGAGCTGGCCATGATCGAGCAGCCGTTCGCGCCGCGCGCGCTGCTGCCCTCCGCGGAGCTGCAGGCGTCCATCGAAACCCCGGTCTGCCTGGACGAATCCGTGGACACCCTGGACGACCTGCGCACCGCGATCGCGCTGAAGGCGGCGCGGATCCTCAACATCAAGGCTTCCCGCATGGGCGGGCTGACCACCGCCGTCGCCGCGCACGACCTGGCCCGCGAGGCGGGCTGGCCGGTGTGGTGCGGCGGGATGCACGAGTTCGGCATCGGCCGCATCGCCAACGTGGCGCTGTCCAGCCTGCCCGGATTCAGCTTGCCCTCAGACGTTTCGGCGTCGGAGAAGTACTACGCCCGCGATGTGGTGAACCCACCGCTGGTCGCGCACGCAGGGGTCGTCGCCGTGCCCACCACCCCGGGGCTCGGCGTCGAGGTCGACGAGGACTTCATCGCCCAGCACAGCCACCAGACCCACAGAAAGCAGTCCTCATGAGCAATGTGGACAGTGCGGGTGCACCGCCGAGAGCGGACACCCCGACCGGGCCCTCGAAGGTCCGAAGATCGATCATCACGATATCCGCCATCGCCGGCTTGGTCCTGTCCGCGGCCCTCGGGCCGTTCGTCGAGGCCCCCACGCTGTGGGGTCTGGTGCCGATCGTGCTCTACGCAGCGCTCGCGCTGCTCGGCATGGACATCATGGTGGCCACTGTCGTCGCAGTGGTCTCCGCGCTGCTGATCATGATGCCCACCCCGGCCGCGATCGGGGAGATGCTCGGAAAATCGCTCGGTGACCAGGTCACCGTCATCGGCCTGGTCATCATGCTCGGTGCCGGGGTCGGCGAGATCCTGCGCAGCACCGGCATCGCGGCGACCATCGTGCGCGGTGTGATGCGAGTGGTCGGCGAGCGCAACCGCACCGCCGCCACGCTGGGCGTGATGATCTCCTGCCTGGTGCTGGTCGCCAGCCTGGGCACCCTGGCGGGCGCGCTGGCGATCGCCGCACCGCTGCTGCTGCCGGTCGTCGCCCGGCTCGGCTTCACCCGCTCGGCGACGGCGGCGATGATGTTCACCGGCGGCTGCGCCGGCCTGGCGCTGGCACCGTTCGCCGGTTCCAACGTCGCGATCATGAGCGCCGCCAAGGTCGGCTACCTGCAGTACCTGCTCTACGGCGCCGGGCCGCTGGCGGTGTTGTCGCTGATCGCGGGCCTGGTGATCGTGCCGTGGATGCAGCGGCGGACCGAAGGAACAGGGGACGACTACAACGCGGAGGACCTCGGCGCCGTCGACGAGGAACCGGCGCGCGGCAGCGGACGGGCGACCGCGGCGTTCGCCATCGCCCTGGTCGTCAGCGTCGCCTACGCGATCGTCTCCGGCGCGGGCACCACGTTCCCGCTGCTGGCCCTGCCGGTGCTCGGGATCGTCGCCGGCCTGGTCGGCGGGCTGAGCCCGACCGAGATCGCGGCCCAGATGTACCGGGGCGCGGCGCGGCTGGTGAACGTGTTCCTGCTGTTCTGGCTGCTGGCGGTGCTGTTCGCCGAGATCGACGAGCTGCAGCCGTTCCAGGTCGTCCTGGACACCTACGGCACCAGCATGCAGGGCCTGTCGCCGTTCGTGTTCGCGCTGCTCATCGCCGGGCTCGGCTGGGTCGGTGTGCCGGGGGCGACCGCCGCGCAGGTGGTGCTGCTGAACAAGGTGTTCGGCGGGCTCGCGGTGAGCCTCGGGATCAGCTCGGGCGCCTGGGTCGTGGTGCTGCTGTTCGCCTCCAAGGCCGACACCTACGGTCCGTTCCCCAACGCCAACATGGTCGGCGCGATGAGCTTGGCCCGTTCGACCAGCCTGAAGAACATCTTGCTGACCGGCTTCGCGCTGCTGGTGCCGTGCTGCCTGATGTACGCGGTGATCCTGTTCTTCGAAACCAGCTGAAGCCGGGGCCGTGCGGTGTCGCGACGCCGCACGGCCCCGCCGAGTCCGAGGAAGTGCCCGTGTTCGACATCGTGATCAACGGCGGCGAGGTGGTCGACGGGACCGGCGCGCCGCGACGACGCTGCAACGTCGGCATCGCAGGCGACCGGATCGCCGAGCTCAGCGCCGAAAAGCTCGCCGGGCGGCGGGAGATCGACGCCACCGGCCAGATCGTGGCCCCCGGCTTCATCGACCTGCACTCGCACGCCGACTACACCCTGGAAGGCGACCCGGCCGCCGTCACCCAGATCCACCAGGGCGTGACGACGCTGGTGACCGGCAACTGCGGGCATTCCCCGTTCCCGTTCACCGACCTGGACCTGATCCGCCGCGCCAGCATCATCGACGACCGGGCGATGAGCTGGAAGTGGCGCGATGCGGCGGGATTCCAGGACGCGGTCGGCGGAGCAGCGGTCAACGTCGCGCTGCAGGTCGGCCACAACGCGGTGCGCTTGGCGGTGCTCGGCGACGCAGACCGGGCCCCGACCGCGGCCGAGCTGGACCGGATGTGCGCACTGGTGAGAACCGCCGCGCAGCAAGGAGTTGTCGGCTTCTCCACCGGACTCATCTACGCCCCGGGCGTGTTCGCCGACGCCGCGGAGGTGCGTGCGCTGGTGGCCGCGGCGGCATCTGCCGGGCTGCTGTACTCCACGCACATGCGAAACGAAGCCGCGACGCTGCTCGACGCGGTGCGCGAGGCGATCGAAGCCGCCGAACTGGCCGGCGCCCGTTTGGAGATCTCGCACCTGAAGGCGATGGGTCCGGAGAACCACGGCAAGGTCGTGGAAGCACTCGCGCTCATCGACGCCGCCCGCGAACGCGGCGTGGACGTCACCGCCGACGTATACCCCTACACCGCGTCCAGCACGTCCCTGGTCTCGCGCCTGAGTCCGTGGGCGGTCGATGGCGGCAAGGACGCCCTCCTGGAGCGCTTGGCGGATCCGGCGACCCGGGAGCGGATCGCAGCCGAGCTGCGCGCTAGGTTCGGCCGGGACATCGACCCGGAAGGCCTGGTCATCGCCGACCTGCCGATCGGTGCCGAAGGCGCGGACATCGGGCTGTCGGTCGCCGAGATCGGCCGCCGCGACGGCGTGGACCCCGCAGAAGCGGCGCTGCGCGTGCTGGACCGGCACTCGGCGAACGTGACGATCGTGAACCACGCGATGAGCGAAGCCGACGTCGACGCGGTGCTCCAGCACCCGTGGGTGTCGGTGGCCAGCGACGGTTGGATCATGACCGAGCAGGGCGAAGGCCGACCGCACCCGCGCAGCTTCGGCACCTTCGCCCGGGTCCTCGGCCGCTACGTGCGCGAACGCGGCGTCGTTGCGCTCGAGGACGCGGTGCGCAAGATGACCGCGCTGCCCGCGGCCCGGATCGGGCTCACCGACCGCGGAGTGCTGGCCGCTGGCAGAGCCGCCGATGTCGCCGTGTTCGACCCCGCCACGATCATCGACAAGTCGACCTTCGAACAGCCGTGGCAGTTGGCGACGGGCTGCTCGGCGGTCCTGGTCAACGGCGTGCCAGTCCTGCTCGATGGCAACCCCACCGGACGCACCAGCGGCAAGGTCCTGACCCCGGCGGCGTGACCCGCTCAGGTCCAGCCGCTCAGCGTCCGGCGGGATTCGAAACGCCGCCGCTCGCCGCTGATCGGATCGGTGAACTCCAGGACCTTGGCCAGCAGCTGCAGCGGTTCGCCGAAGTCGTCGGCGGCGCGCTCCCGGACCACCGGGTACAGCTCGTCGCCGACGATCGGGATGCCCAAGCCGTTCAAGTGCACCCGCAGCTGGTGGGTGCGTCCGGTGCGGGGGAGCAGCCGGTATCGGCCGAGGTCGCCGCGCCGGTCGACGAGCTCCACACGGGTCTCGCTGTTCGGCTCGCCCGGTACTTCCTCGGCTGCCAGCACACCGCGCTGCTTGTGGATCCGGCTGCGCACGGTGCGGGGCAGCTCGAGGTCGGGGTCGAAACCGGCGACGGCCTCGTACTCCTTGTGCACCAGCCGGTCGTGGAACAACGTCTGGTACGCGCCGCGGTGCTGCGGGGTGATCACGAACATGACCAACCCGGCGGTCAGCCGGTCCAGGCGGTGCGCCGGGCTGAGCTGCGGGAGGTCGAGTTCGCGGCGCAACCGGACCAGCGCGGTCTCCTGGACATGTCCACCGCGCGGCGTGGTGGCCAGGAAGTGCGGCTTGTCCACCACCAGCAGGTGCTCGTCGCGGTGCAGCACGTCGATCGCGAACGGCACGGGAGTCTCCACCGGCAGGTCGCGGTGGAACCAGATGAACGCGCCCGGGACGAACGGGGCGTCCAAGCCGAGCGGGCCGTCGACGCCGACGATCAGTCCTTCCCGCAGCATCGCCTCGATGCGCTCGGGCGCGAGCTTCGGGATCCGGTCGACGAGGTGGTCCCGAACGGTGCGCCACTGCCCGTCGAGGGGCAGCCGCATCCGGACCGGATCCACGCCGTGCCGCTGAGGCAGCCGGGAAGTGAGCTTGCGTCGCATCGCGGCACCAGCGTAACCGGTGGTCACAGGGCCATCTTGAAGCCCTCGTGGGACGCGGTGAAGCCGAGCCGCTGGTAGAAGCGGTGAGCATCGGCCCGCTGCTTGTCCGTGGTCAGCTGAACCAGGGCGCAGCCGCGCCGACGCGCTTCGTCGATGGCCCATTTGAACATCTCGCCACCGAGACCGTGGCTGCGGTGCTGCTCGTGCACGCGCACCGCCTCGATCTGAGCGCGCAGCGCACCGCGCCGGGCCAGGCCGGGGATGAACGTCAGCTGCATGGTGGCCACGACCTGGTCGCCGGTGGTCGCCACCAGCAGCAGTTGCGCCGGATCGGCGTCGATGGCGGCGAAAGCCGCCTGGTAGGGCGCGAGATCGGCGGCGGACTCGCGGGTCGCCCCGAGCTGATCAGCGGCCAGCAGCCCGATGACAGCGGTGAGGTCGTCCTCGGTGGCCCGGCGGAGCCGGTAGGTGACGGGGCCGACGGGCAACGTCGCAAGCACGCTCAACGAACTCTCCACAGTGGATTTTTGAACCAGGTTTCCTGATGCGACAACGTACCTGGCGAAGATCATCAAGTGCCGCTGGGGTTGGTAGCCGACGGATCGCGTCATGACTGCTGAGCGGGCAGCTGCGCCCACTGGTACTGGTGTTCGGGACGACCGGTCGCCCCGTATCGGAGGTTCATGATCGCGCGGCCGTCTTCAGCGAGCGTGGTGAGGTAGCGCTGCGCGGTCGCCCGTGCTATGCCGAGGGCCTGCGCGATTTCCGAAGCTGATACCGGTTCTCGGTGTTGGCGCAAGGCTTCCGCGACCAACCGGGCCGTGACCGCGGACCGGCCTTTCGGCGTGCCTTTGCCGTCCTTGTCGTGCAGCAGCCGGACCGCGCGGTCGATCTCTTCCTGGTTCGCCGTGTGATCAGGAGAGGACAGCTGCGCGCGGTAACGCGCGTAAGCCGCGAGCCGCTCGGCCAGGTCCTCAGCCGTGAAGGGCTTGACGAGGTAGTTCAGCGCCCCGGCGGCGAACGCGGCGCGAACGGTGGAGGTGTCCGACACGGCGGTCAACATGATGGTGTCGGCGGAAATCTCGCGCAGCAGGCGCAACCCCGACTCGCCGGGCAAGTAGTGGTCCAGCAGGACGAGGTCCGGCGCGAGTTCCTGCACCCGGACCCGCGCCTCGGCCGCGGTGTGCGCGGTGCCGACCACCGCGAAACCCGGGACGCGCTCGACGTAATCGGCGTTCACCCGGGCGACCCGGATGTCGTCCTCCACGATGAGAACCCGAATCCTCACTTCTCCTCCTGACTGGCGAGCGGCTCGGCATCCGACGAGGTTCGGCCAGATCTCGCTTCCAGGACCTGGGGCAGTTCGGCGAGGAAAAGAGCGCCGCGCTCGGTTCCTCCCGCCTCGGCGAGGCGCACGTCGCCGCCGAGGCTGCGGGCGGCCTGCCGGGTCAGCGCGAGCCCGATCCCGCGCCCGTGGCCGTCCTTCGTCGACACCCCTTCCACGAAGAGGGAATCCCGCAGGTGATCCGCCACGCCGTCCCCGGAGTCGGTGACCGCGACGTGCAGCGTGGTGCCTTCCGCGAGCAGGTCCACCTCGACCGCCGCTGGCCGTCGCGAACCGAGTTGAGCAGCTTCCAACGCGTTGTCCACCAGGTTGCCGACGACCGTGGTGACCTCCAGCGGAGCGATCACCTTGGCCGGGACCCAGCTGTTGCCCCCGATGCGCAGCTCGATGCCCTGCTCCGCCGCCGCCGAGGTCTTGGCGGACAGGAATGCTTGCAGGTAGGGGTCTTCGACGAGGTCGCCGCCCGAACCCAGCAGCACGATCGGGCCGGTGGAGATCCCGTCCAGGTATTCGGTCGCTTCCCGGTAGTGGCGGGTGCGCAGCAACCCGGTCAGCGTGTGCATCCGGTTGGCGAACTCGTGGCGTTGTGCGCGCAGCGCATCCGTGAGCGCCCGCGTCGTGTCGAGTTCCCTGGTGAGTACTTCCAAGTCCGTGCGGTCGCGCAGGGTGAGCACCCCACCCAGGTCCCGCCCGTCCTTGGTCACGTCGCGGTAGTTCGCGACCAGCACGCGGTCGCCGGCCACGGTGACGAGGTTGTCGGCGCGCTCGCGGTGCTCGAGCGCGGCGCGCAGCCGCGGCGGCAGCTCGAGCTCGGTGAGCGGTATTCCGGGGGTGATCTGCGTGCTGAGCAGTCTCCTGGCTTCGCCGTTGCACACCGAGACGGTGCCCGCGGCGTCCACCGCCAGCACACCTTCGCCGATCCCGTGCAGCACCGCCTGGTGCTCCTGCATCAGTTCGGCCAGCTCGCGCGGTTCCAGGCCGAGGGTGCGGCGTTTCAGCAGCCGGGTGAGCAACAGCGCGCCGAAAGCCCCGAGCAGCAGCGCGACGCCGCCGAACAACGCGGACATGCCCAGTTGGCGCCACCTGGTGGCGTCGATCTCGGCGGCGTCGATGCCGACGCTGACCTCGCCGACGATGGTGCCCGCGCGGTCGCGCAGCGGTACCTTCCCCCGCGCCGACAGGCCGAGCGTGCCGCGCTCGACGTTGACGACTTCGTGGCCGTTCAACGCCTGGCTGGGGTCGGTGCTGACGTGCTGGCCAACGAGGCTCGCGTTGGGATGGGCCAGCCGGATCCCGTTCTCATCGGTCACCACGACGAACAGGGCGTCGGTGCTCAGCCTCGCCCGTTCCGCTCTGGTTTGGACCGCCTGCGTGTCGTCGTGCGCCACCGCATCGGCGAGGTCGACGTCGGATGCGACGGTGCGCGCGATGTTGATCGCCTGCTGCCCGTACTGCCCCACGAGTTGCGCGCTTTCCATCCAGGCGGCGACCAGCGACCCGACCGCGACGACCAACGTCAGCAGGCCGATCTGCAAGACCAGGACCTGGTGTGCGAACCGCATGCGTGCCGGGGCCATGCGCAGACGTTACGTCGCGGACGCGGGCTCGCCCAAGGTTCGATCTGCGTGCGCAAAATGCGCAGAACGTTGGGAACGTTCATTACGCGTACAGCGAGAAGAACCCCGCTGCGGCGCACCCGCGCACCTACCTTCGTGCCCGAGCAGCACGGGCGTCATCGACGTCCGGCCCGATGGGACAACGGTGTCCCGGCACGACACAGGAGTCGCGCATGATCGAGTTGAGGAACGTCACGAAGCGCTTCCCCAGCGGTTCGGGAGGAGTGCACACCGCTCTTCGCGACCTGACGATGGCGGTGGGGCGCGGGGAGTTCGTCGCGGTCGTCGGCCCGACCGGCTGCGGCAAATCCACCGCGCTGTCCCTGGTTTCCGGTTTGGAACCGCCGTCGATCGGCACGGTGTCGATCGGCGGAGAGCCGGTGACCGGCATTCCGGACGGGATCGGCTACATGTTCCAGAGCGACGCGGTGATGCCGTGGCGGTCGGTGGTGGACAACGTCGCCGCGGGCCCCCGGTACCGGGGTGCGACCCGGTCGGCGGCCCGCGCCGAAGCACGGGAGTGGGTGCAGCGGGTCGGTCTCGGCGGATTCGAGGGCTACTACCCGCACCAGCTGTCCGGTGGGATGCGCAAACGCGTCGCGCTGGCCCAGACATTGGTGAACGCGCCGTCGATCCTCCTCATGGACGAGCCGTTCAGCGCGCTGGACGTGCAGACGCGCGGGTTGATGCAGGACGAGTTGCTGCGGTTGTGGTCGGGCACGGAGGCCGCCGTCATCTTCGTGACGCACGACCTGGAGGAGGCCATCGCGCTGGCCGACCGGGTGATCGTCATGACCACCGGCCCGGCGACGGTCAAGGCGTCGTTCGAAGTCGCGTTGGAACGGCCCCGCGATGTGGAGGAAGTGCGGATGACCCCGGAGTTCCTGGCGATATACCGGGAGATCTGGCAGTCGCTGAAGGAAGAGGTCGAGAAGACTCGCGGGAGAGGTGCCGGTCGTGTCGCGTGAAGCAGGAACCGTCGAATCCCCGGGCCTGGCAGAGTCGGGTGCCGCCGAACCGCAGGACATCGCGCGCTCCGCGGAGGTGGCGAGGCGCCGCCGCCGCGTCAAGGTGTGGGGCACGCGGCTGGCCTTGGTGGTGGTGTGGCTGGTCAGCTGGGAGCTGACCGCCACTTACCTGATCGATCCCTTCTTCTACTCGAAGCCGAGCGCGGTCGGCGTGCGGTTGGTGGAGTGGTTCACGGCCGGCACGAGCCAGGGGTCGATCTGGGAGCAGATCCTGGTCACGCTGCAGGAATCGGTCAGCGGTTTCGCGGTCGGCTCGCTCGCCGGGATCGTGCTGGGCATCCTGCTGGGCCGCAGTCCGGTGCTGTCGGACATCTGCGCGCCGTTCATCAAGGCGGCCAACGCGGTTCCCCGCATCGTGCTCGCGTCGCTGTTCGTGATCTGGTTCGGCCTGGGGCTCACGTCGAAGGTCGCAACCGCTTTCATCCTGGTGTTCTTCGCCGTGTTCTTCAACGCTTTCCAGGGCGCTCGCGAAGTCGACCGGAACCTGATCGACAACGCCCGGATCCTCGGCGCGAACCGGCTGCAGATCCTCGGCACGATCGTGGTGCCGAGCGCGATGTCGTGGATCCTCGCCTCGCTGCACGCGGCGTTCGGCTTCGCGCTGATCGGCGCGGTGGTCGGTGAGTTCACCGGCGCGGACAAGGGGCTCGGACTGCTGATCAACCGGGCCCAGGGCACCTACGACGCCGCCGGGATCTACGCCGGGATGATCGTGATCACGGTGATCGCCCTGGCCGCGGAATGGTTGTTGACCGCGCTCGAAGACCGGCTGCTGAAGTGGCGACCCGCCATGAGCAAGACGGAGATCCAGATCTGACCAACTGCGGAAACCCAGGCGATGTCTTCGGTTTCGCTACCCGCATCACCACGAAAACCACTACCGGTACACCTTCTAGGAGCGATCAATGAAGATTCGCGCCTCTGTTCTGGCTGCGCTCGTCATGGCTTCCGGACTCGTCCTCGGCTCCTGCCGCAGCACGGCCAGCGGCCCCGCCGGCGACCCCAACGACATCAAGCTCGAGGTCGGTGGCATCGACAAGGTCATCTACCTGCCCGCGAAGCTCACCGAGCAGCTCGGCTTCTTCAAGGAGCAGGGCCTCAACGTCACCCTGCTGGACGAGCCCGCCGGTGCCAGCGCGGAGAACCAGCTGGTCGCCGGCGAGGTGCACGGCGTGGTCGGCTTCTACGACCACACGATCGACCTGCAGTCCAAGGGCAAGTGCATCACCAGCGTGGTCCAGCTCGCCGACGTGCCCGGCGAGGTCGAGGTCGTCGGCAGCAAGGCGGCCGGCGAGATCAAGAGCCCGGCCGACTTCCGGGGCAAGAAGCTGGGCTTCACCAGCCCGGGTTCCTCCACCGACTTCCTCACCCAGTACCTGGCGACCAAGTCCGGCGTGGGGACCCAGGAGTACACCGGTGTGAAGGCGGGAGCAGGTCAGACCTTCATCGCCGCGATCGACAACGGCGGCATCGACGCCGGGATGACCACCGATCCGACGGTTGCCAAGCTGGTGGATTCGGGCAAGGCGAAGGTGCTGCTGGACATGCGGACCGAGGAGGGCACGAACGCCGCGCTCGGCGGCCTGTACCCGTCGAGTTCGCTCTACATGGACTGCGCCTACGTCGAGCAGCACGAAGAGCAGGTGCAGAAGCTGGCGAACGCGTTCGTGAAGACGCTCGACTTCATCCAGAAGCACTCCGCCGAGGAGATCGCGGCGGCGATGCCACCGGACTTCGCCGGAGGTAACCGGGACCTGTACCTCAAGGCCATCAACGACACCAAGGGCATGTTCAACGGAACCGGCAAGATGCGACCCGAGGGCGCGAAGAACGTCCTCGAAGTGCTGGCCCGGTTCCACCCGACCGTCAAGGACAAGCACGACCAGATCGACCTGTCGAAGACCTACACCACGAAGTTCGCGGACAAGGCGCAGCCCCGCTGACCACGGCGAGCGCACCCCGTCGGGGAGGGTCCCGGCGGGGTGTTCCGCTGTCCCGCCGCCGCGGGCGACCGAGCCTGACACCTGCTGGAGACGCGGGTGGGGGCTGACCGCCCTGCAGGGCTTCGCCCGGCCGTCCGCTCAGCCGAGCAGTTTGGCGAAGAACCAGCCGACCCGGCTGACCCTGCGGACCCGCGGGTTGTCGGCGACTCCGTGGATCTCCCACTGCTGCCCGCACACGTCGCAGGTCCACATGCCGATCTGGCTGGTGTCGGGTTCGCACGGGTGCCCTCGACGCCCTTTTCGCATGGCTTGATCACACCACAGCGCTCCACTGCGTGGGGTGGTCCGCTGCGGGCGGATCGGGTGAAACCGTGACTTTTGGCCTTACCCAGCGTGCACACCCACGCCGTAGCGTCATCGGCGGTTGCCCGATCGGGGAGAGGGGCCGCAAGTGACCGTGCGAGAACTGGTGGACCAGATGGAACGCCGCTGGGACGAGTTGATGACCCTGCGCGCGAGCCCGGACATGTACGGCAGCGAGAGCCTGGACGGCCAGCTCGCCGAACTGGAGCTCTGGCTCCTCCGCATGCAACGACTGACGGCTACCGCCGCATGACCGGAGTCCGCATCAGCAACTGAGCACCCGCCTAGCGCAGAGGAGCTGACCGATGCCGTTCATCGACATCAAGGTGATCGCAGGAGTGTTCACCGACGAGGAGAAGCGGCGGCTCGTGGAGGACGTCTCCGAAGCGGCCATCGCCGTCGAGGGCGAAGCGCTGCGGCCGGCGACGCACGTGGTGATCACCGAGACGCCCAGCGGCGGGTGGGCGATCGGGGGAAAGCCCCTGACCAGCGAAGACGTCCAGGCGAAGCGCGCCTCCGGATGACCGTCAGCCCCTCACCGGTCCGGGTGGCAGGTGCAGGGGTCTTGGCAGGCGTGGTTGAGGCCCGGCAGGGGATAGGTGTCCACGCGTTCCGCGCGGCCGATGGTGAGCCAGGACAGGACTCCGCCGGCCGCGCACAGGGCCGCTGAGATCAGGAGGGCTCGGCCGAAGCCGGGGCCGAGCGGGGCACCGGCCGCGGTGTGCGACAGGCCTGCGACCACCGGCAGCACCGCCACCGCGAGCAGACCGGCCAGTCGGGACACCGCGTTGTTCACCCCGGAGGCGACTCCGGCGTTGTTCTCGCTCACCGAGGCGAGCACGGCCGAGGTCAGCGGCGCCACGGTGATCGACAGGCCGAGACCGAACACCAGCACCCCCGGCAGCACCCCGGAGGCATAGGTGCTGCCGGGAACGGCCCAGGTCAGCAGGGTGAGGCCGACCGCGCAGATGATCGGGCCGAACGTCATCGGCAGTCGCGGGCCGGTGCGCTGCGCGACCGCTCCGACCCGGCCGGAGAGCAGCAGCATGATGATCGTGATCGGCAAGGTCGCGATGCCGGCCTGGAGCGCGGTGTAGCCCATGGACTGCTGCAACTGCAGCGACAGCAGGAACAGCGCACCGCTCAGCGCCGCGTACACGGTCAGCGTCGTGAGGTTGGCCCCGGTGAACTGGACGGAGCGGAACAACGACAGCGGCAGCAGCGGGCTGGGGTGGCGCTGCTCGATCAACGGGAAGGACACCAGGCCCGCTGCTCCGGCGACCGCCGCCGAGGTGGTCAGCGGCGTCCAGCCCACCGTGGGGATTTCGATCAGCGCGAACACGGTCCCGGACAGGCCGATGGTCACCGCGAGTGCGCCGAGGATGTCCGGTCGCCCTGTGGCTTGCGGGTTGCGTGTTTCCGGAACGTGCCGCAGCGCCAGCAGCGCAGCCGCGGCGATCGGCACGTTGATGAAGAACACCGCGCGCCAGGACACCGCGTCCACCAGCCAGCCACCGACGAACGGCCCGATCGCCGAGGACACGCCGGTCAGACCCGCCCACCGGCCCACGGCCTCCCCGCGGTCCTCCTGCCGGATCGTCGAGTTGATCAGCGCCAGGCTGCCGGGCACCAGCAGCGCCCCGCCGACGCCCTGGAGCAGGCGCGCCACGACGAGCGCTTCGCCGGTCGGCGCGAAGCCGCATCCCAGCGAGGCGATGGTGAACAGCACCAGCCCGATCACGTACACGCGACGTCGCCCGTACCGGTCCCCGAGCGCCCCGCCGAGCAGCAGCAACGCGCTGAGCGTGAGGAGGTAGGCGTCGAGCACCCACTGCAGGACGCTGAGGCCGCCGCCGACCTCGCGGCCGATCGCGGGCAGCGCGACGTTGACGACCGACCCGTCCAGGAAGGCCACGCCGGAGCCCAGGATCGTGGCGAGGAGGATCCAGCGGCCCGACCGCGATCGCAGCGCTGCGGCATTGCTCATCAGCCGACCATAGGCCGCGACCGGGGGTGGGCTCAGCGCGGACCGGGCGTGAAGGACATCGGCAGGTGCTTGATGCCGTTGATGAAGTTCGACACCAGGCGCTGCACCGGCCCGGTCACCTGCAGGTCGCGCATCCGCCACAGCGCCTCGCGGTAGAAGGCGCGCAGCTGCAACCGGGCGAAGTGCGCGCCCAGGCAGACGTGCGGCCCATCGCCGAAGGCGACGTGGTCGTTGGGGGAGCGGCGGATGTCGAAGCGGTGGGGTTCGGGGAACCGCGCGTCGTCGAAGTGCGCCGAGCAGTGGAACACCACGACCTTGTCCCCGGCCCGGATCCGCTGCTCGCCGAGTTCGGTGTCGGCGATGGCGGTGCGGCGGAAGCTGAGCACCGGCGGGTGGAAGCGCAGCGTCTCCTCGATCGCGGAGTCCAGCAGCTCCGGTTCCGCCAGCAGCAGCCGGTGCTGGTCGGGGTGCTGGGCGAAGGCGAGCACGCCGCCCGGCAGGGCGCTGCGCACCGTGTCGTTGCCCGCCACGGACAGCAGGAAGAAGAACATCTCCAGCTCGGCGTCGGCCAGTCCGCGCCCGTCGAGCTCGGCGTTGGCCAGCGCGGTCATCACGTCGTCCGCCGGATTGCGGCGCTTGAACGCCGCGAGGTCCTGGGCGAAGGCGAACATGTCCGCCAGCATGGCCGGGGAACGCGGGTTCACCGGTCGTCCATCGGCGTCCAGGGTGACCTCGGAGTGCTCGGGATCCTGGTAGCCGATCACCCGGTTGGTCCACTCCAGCAGCATCCCGCGATCGGTCTCCGGCACGCCGAGCAGGTCCGCGAGGTTGCGCAGCGGGTAGTCGTCGGTCACCTCGACCGGCAGATCGCAGCCGCCGCGCTCGATCGCCTCGTCGACCAGCAGCCGTGCCCGCTCGGCCACGGCATCGCGGAACCGGTCGACGCGCCGCGGCGTGAACGCCCGGCTGACCAGCCGCCGCAGCCGCCCGTGCTCCGGCGGGTCGAGGTTGAGCATCATGCGCCGGATGAACGGCAGGTCCTCCGGGGCGGGATCGCGGATCTGGGTGGCGCCCAACCAGGACGAGTAGCGATCAGCGGACTTCAGCACCGAGACGACGTCGGAATGCCGGGTCACCGCCCAGAAACCGGGGCCCGCGGGCCAGTCGCCGACCTCGCGCTCCTGCTGCCAGCTCACCGGGGCGTGCTCGCGCAGCCACGCGAAGTCCTCGTGCGGCACGCCGGCGGCGTACCTGCGCGGGTCGAACACGTCCGGGACTTGGGTGGGCGCTGCCATCGCGACTCCTTCTCCGGTGCCGGTCCAGGCACACTCTGGTCGCCGCGCGTTCGAGCGTCAACGCCCAACCCGGTCGTCCACAGTGGATCACCGTTGGGGAACGGCGAGCCCGTCCGCCGCGAGCTCCGAGGTCCGGGCCTCAGGTGCGTAGCGGCGCAGCAGGTCCAGCCCGATCTGGGCGCGGCGCACCCGCTCCCGGCCCAGCGCCACCGCGGTGGGGGTCAGGTGGGTTCCGCTGGGGTAGATGTTCGGGGCGTTGCGCAGGCCGAACTTGACGTACACCGGGGCTGCGACGCGCACGATCTCGGCGATCTCGAAGTGCCGGACGAAACCGCCCATGTCGTCGGGCGCCTCGACGTAGACGTCCAGCGGCAGGTCGGTGGCTGAGCGGATCGCGGCCAGTTGCCCGATGCTCAGATCGGTGGGCACGTTGTAGGTGTCGGCGCCCAGGTCCTCGGCGATGCGCACCGAAGCCGGATTCGCCAGTCCCATTTGGACGCTGATCTTGAACTGCAGGTCGGGCGGCAGATCGCCGGCCGCGCGCATCGCGGACGCGGTCTTGAGCACGCCGAGATCGGTGATCAGAACGCTGCGGATGCCTGCCTCGGCGGTCCGCTTGACGTCTTCGAGCACGTGCACGAGCTGTTCGGCACCGCGTGCCTGCGCTGCCACCGACCCGCCGCCCGGGGCGGTGGCCATCGGGCTGGTGTCCCACCCGGCGACCGGCCGGGCGAACAGGCTCAGCTCGACCGACCGCGCGGCGGCGGTCTCGGCCATGGTGTGCAGTTCCGCGTCGGTGAGCAGCATTCCGCCGCTGCCCTGCGAGATGCGGTGCACCACGACCTGGCGTGCCTCGGCTTCGGCGAGCACGGCGTCGAGGACCTCGGGGCCTTCCGTGCTCGGGATCTCCACCCGGTACTGCGCACCGTCGGGGAACCGCTTGGTGCTGGTGACAGGGGCGTCCTCGCCGGGCAAGCCCTGGGAACGCAGGAACTCTCGGGTCTGGTGCACGCATCCGCTCCGTTCGAAATTCCAAACGACGTTCGGAAAATCGTATGAACCGGGGATGATGCGGTCAAGCAGGACACCCGCTCGGCGGCCGGTATCGGATACGATGTTCGAAATATCGGTCACGCGCCGAGATCTTCGGCGGGGAGGA
Source organism: Saccharopolyspora sp. NPDC002686 (assembly GCF_040295745.1). NCBI lineage: Bacteria > Bacillati > Actinomycetota > Actinomycetes > Pseudonocardiales > Pseudonocardiaceae > Saccharopolyspora > Saccharopolyspora sp. NPDC002686. Next base: position 9,294 of record NZ_JBEOVY010000065.1, on the reverse strand, counting down.
GCACCAGCGGTGGCACGAGCGGTACCAGCGGTGGAGCGGGCATTCGACGTACTGGAGCTGTTCCTGGACACCCACGAGCTCAGCGCGCCGGAGATCACCGCGCAGCTCGGCCTACCGCGCACCACGGTGCACGAGCTGGTCGGCACCCTCAGCGAACGCGGCTACCTGATGCCCGCGGGGCGCGGCAGCAACAAGTTCCGGCTCGGGGTGCGCGGATTCCAGCTCGGCTCGGCCTACGCCGAACGCCTCGACCTGGCCAGGGAGGGGCAGCTGGTCGCGGAGGAGATCGCCGAACGCTGCCAGGAAACGGTGCACGTCGGCGTCCGCGAGGGAACCGAGGTGCTCTACGTGGCCAAGGTCGACAGCAGCCACCCGGTCCGCATGGTCTCAGCGGTGGGCCGGCGACTGCCCGCGCACTGCACCGCCGTCGGCAAGGCGCTGCTGGCGCCGCTGCCGCGCGCCGAGGTCGACGAGCTCTACGGCAACCGCCGCCTCAACGCGATGACCGAGCACAGCATCACCACCCGCAAGGCACTGCGCGCCGAACTCGACCAGATCGCCGAGGACGGGGTGGCGCGCGAGTACTGCGAGTCCAACGAAGCGGTGGCGTGCGTGGCCGCCCCGGTGCGCGACCACACCGGCGAGGTGGTGGCCGCGATCAGCATCGCGGTCCCGATCCTGCGCTGGAACGACGAGACCGAAGCAGCCCTGCGCGACCTGGTCCGGGAGGGCGCGACCACCCTCTCCGGACACCTCAGCCACGGCGAACGCGGCTGATCAGTAGCGGACGATGACGACCGGGCACTTGGCGTGCACGGCGCAGCGCTGGCTGACCGAACCGAGCAGCGCACCGTAGAAGCTGCCGTGGCCCCGGCTGCCGACCACGAGCAGCTCGGCCCCTTCGGCCGCGTCCAGCAGCGCTTGGGCGGCGTGGCCGTGGGTGAGCGTGCGCTCGATCGGCACCCTCGGGAGGTCCTCGTCCTCGATCTGGTCGACGGCGTCGTCGAGGGCCTTGCGCGCGGCGTCCTCGAAGTCGTCCGGCGGCATCGGACCGCCCTCCCAGCTGTAGAACGCCGGGAACTCCCAGGCCCCGACAGCGTGCACGGACCCGTCGAGCAGCGCGGCCTGCCGCACCGCCCACCGCAGCGCGCACTTCGAGGGGTCCGAACCGTCCACTCCGACGACGATCTTGCGTTCGCTCATGGCACCAGCCCTCCGTCAGCTCCGGCCTGCTCGAGCGCACGGCGCGCTTGCGTTCCATGGAAGTACGAACCGATGACCTCGTCCAGTCCTGGATCCGCGACCACGACCTGCCCCGCGATTACCGCCAGTGCGCGAACCGGAGGTCACCGCTGCCGGCCCGCGCCTGCGCCCGGTACCTGACCTGACCCCATCCGGTTAAGCCCGAAAGCGTTGTGCTCTGGGAAAACCAGTGTGGAATTGCGGGACTCGCGGTACGGAAAGTGCAGGCCTTACCCGGCTGGGTGCTTGTGACCCAACGTAGTGCGCGATACACCTGGGGATGCTGTGGCGAAATCTGGGAACGCTGTGGCGAGCCACCGACCACATCTGAGGTGAGCGACCATGACCACCACCGGACGCTATCTGGTGCTGCTGGAGGACAACGCGACCATCATCGGAACCCGGGAGCTGTCCCGGTTGACCGGCATCCGCTGCGCCAACACCGCCGACGCCGCCGGCGCGGCGCCCGGTGAGCTGTTCCGCAGCGCGGGCGGGATCGTGCTGCACGACCTGGGCGTCGCGCTGATCAGCGCCGACGAGGAGCAGTTCACGTCGCTGCAGCGGGCGGCGGGCGAGCGCGGGCCGATCGCGGGGATCGAGGCCGAACGCCAGGTGTTCGCCATCGGCGACCCGTCGACCTCCGTCGAGGACGGCGAGTTCACCTGGGGTCTGCAGGCGGTGCGCGCCGACCGCACCCAGCCCACCGGCAAGGACGTCCGGGTCGCGGTGCTCGACACCGGCCTGGACCTCAAGCACCCGGATTTCGCCGGCCGGGACATCGTCACCGGTTCCTTCGTCGAGGGCCAGGACGTCCAGGACGGGCACGGCCACGGCACGCACGTGATCGGGACCTCCTGCGGCCCGCGGACCTCCTCGGAGGGGCCGGGCTACGGCATCGCCTCGGAAGCCAGCATCTACGCGGGCAAGGTCCTCGGCGACGACGGTTCGGGCAGCGACAGCGGCATCCTGTCCGGGATCCAGTGGGCCATCTCCAACGGCTGCGCGGTGGTGTCGATGTCGCTGGGCGCGCCCACGCAGCCCGGTGCGCCCTACTCGGATGCGTTCGAGAAGGTCGCGCAGCGGGCGATGGAGCGCGGCACGCTGATCATCGCCGCCGCGGGCAACGAGAGCGAGCGTTCGGCGGGCACGATCGCACCGGTCGGGCACCCGGCGAACTGCCCGTCGATCATGGCCATCGGCGCGATCGACTCGCAGCTGCAGATCGCCGACTTCTCCTCCGGGACGGTCGACGAGATCGGGCAGGTGGACCTGGTCGGGCCCGGCGTCGACGTCTACTCCAGCTGGCCGGGAGCGGAGCGCTACCGCAAGCTCAGCGGCACCAGCATGGCCACCCCGCACGTTTCCGGCGTGGCCGCGCTGTACGCCCAGCAGTACGCGGAGCGGGCCTGGGGCCTGTGGGCCCGGTTGTCGCAGACAGCTCGCCGGATGCCGCTGGCCGCCACCGACGTGGGTGCCGGACTGGTCCAAGCGCCGTGAGCACGTGAGGGTGCCTCCGGACGAGGCGAATCACCCGGAGGCACCCTCCGCAACGCCGGCGCGCGGGTCATTCTCCGTCGTAAATGGCCTGCGCGGCGACCTTGGTGCTGTTCCCGAGGTCCTCGGCTGCCGCGGCCGCTTGGTCGAGCGCGACGTGCACGGCAGAAGGCTCGGCGGAGTTGGGTTGCTTGAAAGCGGACGCCAGACCGTCCAGCTGCCGGGCGAGTCGCGCGCTGGTCGCGGTGATGACGAGCAACGCCTCCCGGGCCTCGACGATCGCCTCAGGCGACCTGGCGAGATCTCGGGAGCCGTGCTCCAACCGGCGACCTGCCTGCTCGATCAACTCGGCGGTCGTCTCGACGTTCCGCCAGCGCGGCGTACCGCTGCTCATCTGGTCGCTCCCCACAGCGTCCGACAGCTCCGCACGGGTGCCCCCGAACCGGAGAAGGCCTCACGCCGTTCGGGTTACCCGAGCGGCCCGATCGACATGCTTCACAGGCGCGTGCGGAGGCTCACCGCGGCTACCGCGCTCACCGCCGCCGCGGCCACGCCGAACCGTCGCGTCCCGGACACCGCCACCCGGCGGCGGAACACGTCGTAGCCGGACTCCACGATGCAGTCGAGGATCTCGCCGTAAAGGGTGAACGCGGTGCGCACGCAGGGGCGCGAGCGAGGCGCGAGCAGCGAGATACCGGGTTCCGCGCCCCGGTACAGCGCGCGGGTGCGCGCCACCTGGTCGGCGAAGGCCCGGCGCACCCTCCGGTCGGGGCGACCCGTCCGGTGGCACCACGCCAGGCGTTCGCGGTCCACTCCGAACGCGGCCAGCTCGTCCAACGGCAGGTAGACGCGCCCGCGGTCGAGGTCTTCGGCGACATCGCGCAGGAAGTTCGTCAGCTGGAAGGCCTCACCGAGAGCAGCGGCGTAAGGCGCGGCGTCCGCAGCGGGGGACACCGTGCCGAACACCGGGAGCAGCTGGAGGCCGATCACGGCGGCCGAACCGTGCACATATGCGTCCAGCTCGGCTCGGGTGGGGTAGTCGCGGACGGTCAGGTCCATCCGCATCGACGCCATGAAATCGGTGAACAGCGCAGGATCGATCTCGTGGCGCCACGTGGTGTCGATGAGCGCGGCCAGGATCGGGTGCTCGCTGGACCCGGCGCGCAGTCCGGCGCTCAGCTCACCGTCCAGCTCGTCGACCGCCTCCTGGCGCTCGCGCACGCTCCGCGGACCGGTTTCGTCGACGATGTCGTCCACCCACCGCGCGAAGCCGTACAGCGCGTGCACGGACGGTCGCTGCGCTGCGGGCAGCAGGCGGGTGGCGAGGAAGTAGGTGCGTCCGTGCTGGGCGTTGAGCGTCCGGCACCGCTGGTAGGCGTGGCGCAGGTGCGGCCGGATGCGGGCGGCGTCGAGCTCGCGGCGTGTCACCGCCGACGACCTGATACCCGTGTCCATACCGGAAATCACAGCACACGGAGTGCGCCGGCGTGCGCACGGTAGCTGCTCGCGGTGAACCCCGTCACTACCGGCAGTCCGATTAGGACAGTCGCCTGCGCTGCGAACTTCGGGTACCCGACCCGGTGGTGTTCGAAACCCCGCTAGCCGAGCCCGCTTTCGGCCAGGGCCTCGTCCAGGCCGTCGAGCAGCACCACTCCGAGGGTGTTCGCGACCGAGCCGGTCGCCAGGTCGGTGCGCAACCGCCGCGCCAGGAGCGTGACCCGCCCCGGGTCCGGCTGCTCCTGCTTGGTGGCCTCGCACAGCCGCTGAGCGGTCAGCTCGATCTCGACGGTCTCGCCGTAGCGCGCGTGCACCGTCGGCAAGGCCAGCAAGACCACCTTGGCGACCCGGGTCAGCCCGGAGTAGTCGATGCGGCGCGGCGCGTCCTCCAGCGACGTCCTGGCCTGCGGTACGACGGCCTCGGACGGGTCGTCGAGCACCGCCACCGACTGCGACCTGCTCCAGGACGTGATGTCGCCACCGTGCCGACCTGCGCAGATGAGTCCGGAACCGGTCAACCCGGCCCTCGTCGGAGTGCCCAGCTGCCCAACACCGCTGGTGGCGATCAACTCGCGCTCGCGCAGCGCCTCCAGCACCTCCGCGAGCTCGGTCCACGACGGCTGGACCGCGGCGGCCTCGGCTGCGGGGCTGTCGAAGAAGTCCGCGACATCCGGCCGGAACCGGTGGTCCTCGTAGAGGTACCGAAGGAAGGCGCGAGCGATCGACTCAAGCCGTGACAAAATCGCCTCCAAGTGCGTGCGCGTCCGCCTGGGCGAGAGGGAGAGCGGGCCGCGGGGGCTGTCGAACCAGCGGTCGGCGTGCGCCACGTCGTCCCGGAAGTGCTTCCGCTGTCCCCAGTTCAGCGATTCACCTCGGCGACCGCCGGGCCCCGAACGGCCGCGACGCAGGAAGCCTAAGCGGCTCGACGGCTAGATCGCAGGGGTCTTTTGTCACCCACAAGCTGATTCCCGGCGATTCGCCGGGACGTCCACATTGCTCTCGCGCGGTGGGGGAGTTACCCACGTGGGACGTGCGGGGGCCGCCGGTCGCAACTCACATCCACCCCTGCCGCGACCGGCGGCCTTTTGCGCGCGGAATCCCCTCTGCGTCCCGCGCGCACGCGGGCGCTCCAGAACGCCCGCATGATCGAGACCGGCGAGGTCCCCGGGCGTGACGTGACTTCGCGAAAATTCTTTAAATTGCCTTCGGAGGTCGTTTCGCTCATCGGCGCGGCGGCACCTCAGCGCTGGTCCTGACTGCGGGTGACCACCCTCGTGCACGCCGATGCGCGGCGGCTGCGCCCAACCCGCGCGAACCGGCCGAAACGACTCTTCACGCGGGTTTCGGCGGCTCGGTGCGGAGGCCGTCGAAGGCGATCTTGGTGACCGCGTCGGCGATCTGCTCGGCCCGCGTTCCGCGGGTCGGCTTGTACCACTCGATGATCGAGTTGACCATGCCGAACAGGAGCTTGGTGGTCAGCGCCGGGTCGACGTCCGGGCGGATGCTGCCCTCCGCCTCGGCCTGCTTGACCAGATCGCTGACCACCAGGTCGAACTCGCGGCGGCGGGCCAGCGCCTGCCGCTCGACCCGGGTGTTGCCGCGGACCCGCAGCAGCAGCGTGACGAACGGAAGCTCGGCCACCAGCACCTCGATGCTGCGGCGCACGACGTGCTCGAGCCGGTCTATGGCCCGGCCGGTCGTGGAGGCCTCCTCCTCGGTGACCGCGAACAGCGCGTCCAGCGCCCGGTCGACGCTCAGCCGGAGCAGCTCGTCCTTGCCGGAGACGTGGTAGTAGATCGCGGACTTGGTGATGCCCAGCCGCTGGGCGAGGACCTCCATGCTGGTGCCCTCGTAGCCGCGCTCGTTGAACACCCGCACGGAGACGTCCAGCAGCCTGCCGAGGTCGTAGCCGGGTCGACCTCGGCGGTTCGCCCGCCCAGCGTTGTCAGCCATGGGCCCGAGTATCCCAGTCGCGTCGACCGGACGTTCGGTCAGGATTCACGGCGGTCGACGATCCGCCGCAGCTTGCCCACCGAGCGCTCCAGGGTGTCCGGATCCACCACCGCGACCTCGGTGCTGATGCCGACGCCGTCCTTGATCGCGCGAACCAGCTCAGCGCTGGCCTCGTCCCGCCGCGGTCCGGGGCAGTCGATCCGGGCGAGGACGGCGTAGCGCTCGTCGAGGGCGGACCGGCGGCGGAACACGTCGATCGCGCGGCGCCGGCCGACGGTGAGCAACCACCCCGCGGGGTTGGTCGGGACGCCGTCGCGCGGCCAGGTCACGAGCGCTTCCGCGAACGCCTCCTGGGCGAGGTCCTCGGCGAGGGCGAAGTCGCCGGTGTAGCGGGCGAGGGCGCCGACGATCCGGGCCGACTCGATCCGCCACACCGCCGCGACCGCGTCCCGACCGGTGCCGGTCAGAGCTGTCCCGTCGCCTCGCGCCAAGCCCGCTCCTTCTTGATCCACTCGTTGTCCTGCGGGAACTCGTCGATGCCGGGCACCCGGCGGATCTCGCACTTGGTGCCGGGTCCGGCCAGCGGCGCTCGCTTCGCCCACGCCACGGCCTCCTCCTTGGAGGCGACGTCGAGGATCCAGAAGCCGCCGAACAGCTCCTTGGTCTCCCCGTACGGACCGTCGGTGACCACCGGCGGCTGGGACGAGTAGTCGACGACCACGCCGTCCGCGGCGTCGTCCAGGCCTTCGGCGGCGACGAGGACTCCCGCCTGGATCATCTCGTCGTTGAACCGGCCCATCGACTCCAAGATCTCCTCGAAGTCGACGTTCTGGAACGCCTCGTACGACTCATCGGTGGCCCGCATGATCAGCATGTACTTCACGGCTCTGCCTCCTGGGCTGTCCGGGTCCCGTTCGGACCCCTTCACCCCTGGGTCGAACGGCATAACCGCGGATCGACGCACCCGCGGAAAAAAGTTCCTGGAAGCCTACGACGTCCGGTCCACCCACCGGAACACTTCCGCGATGCGGTACCAAGGTTCCGATTTCTGCAAATTCAATGGAAATCGGACATCGAAATTCCATTGAATTTGCGGACCACGCGGTGCCGGACCACGCGGTGCCGGACTACGAGGTGCCGGTTTGCGGTGGGTTCGTCGTGGTGGGTTCCGTTGGTTGTGTTCCGGTGGTCGGAGGCGTTTCGGTCGGGACGGTTTCGGTCGGCGTGGTCTCCGTCGGTTGGTCGGTCGTCCTGGTGGGCGTCGACGTCGTCGTGGGTGGCTGCGTCGTCGTGGTCGGGGCCGTCGTTGTCGTCGGCGCCGTCGTCGTGGTCGGGTCGGTGGTCGGTGGTGTCGTGGCACTCGTCGGCGGAACCGTGTTGGTCGTCGTCGGGTCGTGCGTCGGCGGTGCCGACGACTGGGCCGGCGGTGAGGACTGGGCCGGTGGTGGAGACCCCTGCGCAGGTGGTTGCGGCGAGATGCCTCCGGTGGTGTCGGGGCTCTGCGGCTCCGAGCGCGTTTGCGCGTCGGGAGAACCGGACGTCCCCACGGGTGTGCCCGGCTCTGGTGCGGGTGGAGCTGGGAGCCGTGCGACCACCGGGGAGCCCGGCGCCGTCGCGAGCTCCGGTGTGGTGCCTCCGGAGCCGTCGTCGATCGGGACCTTGGAGTGCGGTGGCAGCCGGTTGAAGATGTCCGGCGGGATCAGCCCGAAGAACGGGTCCGCCAGCGGCGCCGTCAGCGCGTAGCAGCCCGCCGCCACCGACGCGCCGAGGAACGCCGTGGCCAGCGCGACGCGGAACTGCTTGCGCAGCGGCAGCCGCTGGTCCGACGGCGGGACCGGCGAGCCCAGCGGCTCATCGGTCAGCCAGCGCCGCACCGCCGGACCGCCGCGCGCGTGGGACGACCACACCCGGCCCAGCCACGTCGTGGCGTTGTGCAGGCGGTTGCGCAGCGTTGCGATGGGCAGCGGGTGCATCGACAGCGGCGCGCGCACCCATCCGGACTCGGCGCCTTCGGTGTCGCGGATGACGCTGCTGAGGCGCTCCTGCAGGAGCACCGGATCGCTCGGGGCGGACATCGCCTCACCCCTCGGCGTCGCTGAAGCGGAGGCTGGACAGCGCCACGCCGTCGTAGCGCCACCACCGCTCGGTCGACAGGTCCAGGATCCAGGCGTCCCGCTCGCGCAGGACCAATCCCACGCGCAGTGCCCGGTGCCGGAACGTCGATTCGTCGATGGTGCCGCGCTCCAGCTCGTCGAGCAGAGCCCGGTAGTCCGCCATCGCCTTGCCCAGCGCCGGCGGTATGTCGACCGCCCCAGCTCCACCGGTCCGCTGCCGGATGTTCATCGAGCCACCCCCCAGAGGCACATGGAATCCATCCGTCCACGCGACCCCAGGATGGCCCGGTTCTGGCAGGGGCGAAAGTCCTCGGAGCGGTAAAGAGCCTGATCAGGAGCGTCGGGCGAAGCGGTCGGAGAGCCAGCGGACCGACTCGCTGACCGCGCCCTCCAGCGGGCCGCGGCGGAAGAAGCGCTTCCAGACCAGCGGGAACACGATGGCGAAGATCAGGAACACCTCGGGCATGAAGGTGCAGATGAACGCCACCACGCCGTCGGGCATGTGGCCGTCGCGCGGGAACGCGGGCATGCCCGGCGTGTCCGGCAGGTCCGGGCCCATCGTCGACAGCTGAGCCAGCGGCTCCGGCACCCCGCTGAGCGAGTAGCCGCCGACGACGATCAGCCAGGCCATCGTCGCCGCGTGGAGCGCGTACAGGGTCAGCGCCATCGACCCGGCGGCGGCCAGCGGCTTGAACAGCTTGCCCACCCGGTCGGTCAGCATCAGGCAGACCGCCAGGATCACCAGCGCGATACCGCCGGAATCGAGCAGCTCGAAGGTGGTGCCGCTGTGCGCGGTGGTGGCCAGCAGCCAGTGCGGGTGCTCGATCGGCACGGTGCCCTCGGTCGGCCCCGGCGGCTCGCCGTCGAATGTCTGCAGCAGCCACTCCGACACCCGCCAGCCGGCGATCGACACGGCCAGCCCGGCCACCGCCAGCCAGCAGCGGACCTTCGTCGAGCGCAGGTCCAGGCGCCCGACGGCCATGCCGAGCAGCAC
>NZ_JBEOVY010000064.1:0-27380 GCF_040295745.1 Saccharopolyspora sp. NPDC002686 | reverse complement strand
GCCAACGGCACTTGCAGCCGGCGCCCGCCGGGGCCTACGCGGCCGGTGCTGCGCCCTGCGGAGCGCGGCAGCTCATCGGGGACGTGTGGGAGTGGACGGCCACCGACTTCCTGCCGTACCCGGGGTTCGCGGCCTTCCCGTACCGCGAGTACTCGGAGGTGTTCTTCGGCCCCGAGTACAAGGTGCTGCGCGGTGGTTCGTTCGGCACCGACCGGGCCGCCTGCCGGGGCACCTTCCGCAACTGGGACTACCCGATCCGCAGGCAGATCTTCGCCGGGTTCCGCTGCGCCCGCACCCCGCGGGCGGGGGAGCGCGGCTGACCATGTGCCGACACGTGGGATACCTGGGGTCGGCGGTCGCGCTGTCCGACCTGCTGCTGGAACCCGAGCACTCGCTGCTGGAGCAGGCGTTCGCTCCCGCCGATATGCGCGGCGGCGGCACCATCAACGCCGACGGTTTCGGCGTCGGCTGGTACCGCGAGGACGGCTCCACGGCCCGCTACCGCTCGGCGGCTCCGATGTGGACGGACCAGTCCTTCCGGGACATCGCGGGCGAAGTGCGCAGCGGCGCGGTGGTCGCGGCGGTGCGCTCGGCGACCGTCGGGATGCCGGTGGTGCCCGATGCCTGCGCGCCCTTCACCGACGGCCGGTGGCTGTTCAGCCACAACGGCCGGGTCGCCGGTTGGCCGGACTCGGTGGCCAAGCTGACTGCCCGGCTGGACGTCGTCGACCTGCTGAAGATGGAGGCGGCCACCGATTCGGCGCTGCTGTGGGCGCTGCTGCGGCAGCGGCTCCTCGACGGGGCCGAGCCCGCGGTGGCGGTGTCGGAGTTGGTGGGCGAAGTGGCCGCCGCAGCACCGGATTCGCGGTTGAACCTGCTGCTCAGCGACGGATCCCGGGTGGTGGCCACGACGTGGACGCACTCGCTGTGGGTGCGCCGGGGCTCCACCGCGGTGACCGTCGCGTCCGAACCGTTCGGCGCGCGGGACGGGTGGCGCGAAGTCCCGGACCGGAGTGTGGTCGTCGCAGAGGCCGACGACGTTCAGGTGCGGCCGCTGGCCGAGATGGGGGAGAGATGAGCGAACCGGAACTGATCGTGCGGTTCACCGCCGAGGACGCGGCCCGCGAGCTGCGCTCCGACGTCCGGGAGGGGATGACCGAAGAACCGAAGTGGTTGTCCCCCAAGTGGTTCTACGACGCCGAGGGCAGCGAGCTGTTCGAGCAGATCACCGCCTTGCCGGAGTACTACCAGACCCGGGCCGAGCAGCAGATCTTGCAGCGCAACGCGATGGACATCGCCGAGGCCACCGGCGCGGCCACGCTGGTGGAGCTCGGATCGGGGTCGTCGGAGAAGACCCGCCTGCTGCTCGACGCCCTGCGCAAGCACGGGACGCTGCGCCGGTTCGTGCCGCTGGACGTGTCGATCTCCGCGCTGCGGGCCGCGGTGGACGCGATCGCGCTGGACTACCCGGAGCTGTTCGTGCGCGGTGTGGTCGACGACTTCACCAGCGGGCTCGGTGCGCTGGACGCGGGAACCGATCGGTTGGTGGCGTTCCTCGGCGGCACGATCGGCAACCTGCTACCCGCCGAACGAGCCGGTTTCTTCACCGCGGTCCGCTCGGCGCTCCGGCCGGGGGAGTGGTTGCTGCTGGGCACGGACCTGGTGAAGGACCCGGGCCGGTTGGTCAGCGCCTACGACGACTCGCGAGGGGTGACCGCGGAGTTCAACCGCAACGTGCTGCGCGTGCTGAACCGGGAACTGCGCGCCGACTTCGACCCCGGGGCGTTCCGGCACGTGGCGCTGTGGAACGCCGAGCAGGAGTGGATCGAGATGCGGTTGCGCGCCGAGCGGCCGATGCGGGTGGAGCTGGCCGATCTGGCGCTGACCGCGGACTTCGCCGAGGACGAGGAGATCCGCACCGAGATCTCGGCGAAGTTCCGGCGCGCCCGGGTCCAGGACGAGCTCGCCGCCGCCGGGTTCGAGCTGCGGCACTGGTGGCTCGACGACGCCGGCGACTTCGCCCTGTCCCTGGCCGTGGCGATGTGAGCGGGAGGACGCGTGCTCACGACTTGATCGAGCCGGTGGCCCCGGCGAGGCAGCGGACGCAGGGCATCCCGGCCGGTTTGTCGGAGACCTCCGCCTGGTTCGCGGGGATCTCCACGCCGCAGAAGGTCAGCCACTCGGCCGGGATCCCGGTGCCCGGAGCGGTCGCCAGGTGCGCTTCGCGGCGGGTTTCGCCGACCACGCCGAACGCGTACCGGACGGCCACGGTCCTGTTCACGAGGTGCCCCCCGGCATTCGTCCTGCTGCCCGCAGGCAGTCCCCGCACGTCGGCCACAACCAGTTCAACGCCGTCGGTTCGGCGGCATCGATCTGCTGCCCGCACAGCGTCGTGATCGGCTCGCCCTCGCGGTGCTGCCCGGACGGCACGGTCCCGTCGATCGCGTGGCAGTGCTGCCCGGCCGGCTGCCAGTGGTGCTCGAGTTGGATCATTCTCCCCACCTCCGCGGATTGGGACTGTTCCCCGCGGAACCGGTGACGAGCAATCCCCGACGTTGACCCGTTCGGCCCAACGATCACAGACAAAAAGGACCAGAAAGCCACTCGAAAAGACCAGTGACCCACAAAATCTACACGGTGCGTGACCACAACGAGAACAGGCCGGCCCGAGCACCCAATCCCAACTCGAGCACCTATCTCGACTCGAGCACCTATCCAGGTCTGAGCACCTATCCCGGCCTGAGCATCTGCCTTGGCCTGAGTGCTTTCCCGGTCCGGGCACCTGTCTCGGTCTGAGCACCTATCCGGCCCGAGCGCCTGTCTTGGCCTGAGTGCTTTCCCGGCCCGGGCACCTGTTTTGGCCCGAGTACCTGTTTTGGCCTGGCCACTTGGTTTTTGGTCCGAGCACGTGTCTTGGTCTGAACGCCAATCTCTGATCAGAGCTCTTGATCTTTTGCTTGGATTCGCCGCCAGGTGAATAGCCCACCCTCGCAACCGGCACCGCCGCGGGTTCTCAGCGTTCGCCTGGCGAGGACGGCCCGACTGCCGTGTATTGGCATACATAAAGTCGGGCACCCGGAGACCAGGCGGGCGCTGAGGTTCCGCTACCGGCACCGCCACGCAAAAGGACCACCAGGAACAAGGAAAAGCCGGCCGCGCGCGTTGGCCACTGGGGGGAGGTGCCTCGGCGCGCGGCCAGCGAGATCAAGGTTACACCTCGGCATGCGCCGGGTATACGCGCGTTATTCCGCTGTCCGATAGGTTCTCCGCATGACGCCGCAGGAGCTCAAGGCCGCTTGTCTGGGGATGACCGGTGCGCGCGAGGAGTTCCCGTTCGACGAGTACAACAGCGTTTTCAAGGTCGGCGGCAAGATCTTCGCGATCAGCAGGCTGGACGCCGAGCCGTTGCGGGTGTCGCTCAAGTGCGAGCCGGAACTGGCCGTGCAGCTGCGGTTGAGCTATCCGGCGATCACCGGCGGCTACCACCTGAACAAGCGGCACTGGAACACCGTGCTGCTCGACGGTTCGGTTCCGGACGGGCTGGTCCGGGACATGATCGAGGACTCCTACGACCTCGTCGTCGCCGGATTGCCCAAGCGCGAGCGGGAGAAGCTGCACTGGCGGGGGCTGAGCGAACGCGGCTGATCCCACGTGGTGGACCTGGTTTGCGCAGAGTGTCCCGATCGCTACGCTTCGGGGCGTGATCCGCTTGGTAGTTCGTCGTCACGTCGATCTCGTCCGCGTGACCGCTTCGGCTTGTTGATCAGCGCTCGCTGAGCGCCGCACCGCTCTGCTCTTCCCGGCGGTTCCACCCGTCGCCGTTCACGCCTGCGCGTCTTCGCCGCGGCAGGTTCACGCTTTCAGCACAGGAGATTGCCCCGTGAGTTCCGATTGGTCCTTCGACACCCTGCAGGTGCACGCCGGAGCCGAGCCCGACCCCACCACCGGGGCGCGGGCCGTGCCGATCTACCAGACGACTTCCTACGTCTTCCGCGACACCGAGCACGCGGCGAACCTGTTCAACCTCAGCGAACCCGGCAACATCTACACCCGGATCAACAACCCCACGCAGGAGGTGCTGGAGAACCGGGTGGCCGCGCTGGAAGGCGGCGTGGCGGCGGTGGCGCTGGCGTCGGGGCAGGCCGCCGAGACGCTGGCCATCCTCACCCTCGCCGGGGCCGGTGACCACGTGGTGTCCAGTTCGTCGCTGTACGGCGGCACCCACAACCTGTTCCAGCACACGCTGCCGAAGTTCGGCATCGAGGTCAGCTTCGTCGAGGACCCCGACGACATCGAGGCGTGGCGGGCCGCGGCGCGGCCGAACACCAAGGCGTTCTTCGCCGAGGGGCTGGGCAACCCGCGTTCCAACGTGCTCGACGTGCGGGCGGTCGCCGACGTCGCCCACGAGGTCGGTGTGCCGCTGATCGTCGACAACACCGTGACGACGCCGTTCCTGCTCAAGCCGATCGAGCACGGCGCCGACATCGTGGTGCACTCGGCGACGAAGTACCTGGGCGGCCACGGCACCGCGGTGGGCGGCATCGTCGTCGACGGCGGCACCTTCGATTTCGGCGCGAACGCCGACCGCTTCCCCGGTTTCCACGAGCCGGACCCCAGCTACAACGGCCTGCAGTACTGGCCGGCCCTCGGCCACGGCGCGTTCGCTGCGAAGCTGCGGGTGCAGGGCCTGCGCGACCTCGGCCCGGCGATCTCGCCGTTCAACGCGTTCCTGATCCTGCAGGGCCTGGAAACGCTGTCGCTGCGCATCGAGCGGCACGTCCGCAACGCGCAGGACCTCGCCGAGTGGTTGAGCACCCGCGACGAGGTCGAATCCGTGCACTACGCGGGGCTTTCCAGCAGCCCGTGGTACGAGCGCGGGCAGAAGTACCTGCCGGGCGGCGCGGGCGCGATCGTCGCGTTCGAGCTGCGCGGGGGAGTGGACGCCGGGCGGGCGTTCGTCGACGGCGTGGAGCTGTTCAGCCACCTGGTCAACATCGGTGACGTGCGCAGCCTCATCGCCCACCCGGCGAGCACCACGCACGGCCAGCTCACCGAGCACGCCCAGAGGCTGGCGGGCGTGACCCCGGGGCTGGTGCGGCTGTCGGTGGGCATCGAGGCGGTCGAGGACCTCAAGGCCGACCTCGAAGCCGGTTTCCGCGCGGCAAAGGCCGCACTGGAGCGATGACTCGGACGCACGGCTCCCCTCCCGCCACCGGCGCGTGGCGGGAGGGGAGCCCTGTCGGTCGCCGCCGCTGGTTCCAGTTGCCCGGGCCGCTGGTGCTGGAGGCGGGCGGCGTGCTCTCGCAGGTCTCCCTCGCCTACGAGACCTGGGGAGAGCTCAACGAGGACGCCTCGAACGCGGTGCTGGTGCTGCACGCCCTGACCGGCGACAGCCACGTGTCGGGCCCGGCCGGGGAAGGCCACCCCAGCCCCGGTTGGTGGGACGGGCTCATCGGTCCGGGGCGCGCGCTGGACACCGATCGCTGGTTCGTCGTCGCGCCGAACGTCATCGGCGGCTGCCAGGGCAGCACCGGTCCGGCGTCGACCGCACCCGACGGGCGGCCGTGGGGCGGGCGGTTCCCGGCGATCACCGTGCGGGACTCGGTGGAGGCGGAGGTCCAGCTCGCCGACGCGCTCGGCATCCGGCGGTGGGCCGCGGTGCTCGGCGGTTCGTTCGGCGGGATGCGCGCGCTGGAATGGGCTGCCGGACACCCGGAGCGGGTGGCGGCGGCTCTGGTGCTGAGCAGCTGCGCGGTGGCCTCGGCCGAGCAGATCTCCTGGTCGGGGGTGCAGGTCCAGGCGATCCGCAGCGATCCCGATTGGCTGGACGGCCACTACCACGACCTCCCGGACGGTCGCGGTCCGCACGCGGGGCTCGGCGTGGCGCGGCGGATCGCGCACATCACCTACCGGAGCCCGCAGGAGCTGGAGCAGCGGTTCGGCACCCAGCCCCAGGACGGCGAACACCCTTGGCTCGGCGGGCGTTACGCCGTCGAGTCCTATTTGGACCACCACGCCGACAAGCTCGCGCGCCGGTTCGACGCGGCGAGCTACGTGCTGCTCGCGCAAGCCATGTCCGGCCACGACGTCGGGCGCGGCCGGGGCGGGGCGGAAGCCGCGCTGCGCCGGATCACGGCGCGCACCCTCGTCGCCGGAGTGGACAGCGACCGGCTCTTCCCGCTGGAGCAGCAGCGCTGGTTGGCCGAGGCGACTCCCGCATCCGCTCCGGTGCGCACGATCGTTTCGCCGCACGGCCACGACGGTTTCCTGATCGAGGTGGAGCAGGTCGGCCAGCTGGTCAGCGAGCTGCTGGCCGACCCGGGATGATCCTCAGCGCAGGTCCGGTGCTTCAGCGATGAAGGTGTCCAGGACGCCGTCGCCGACCCGCACCGGTCCCTCCGGGCGCGTTTCGCCGGGGATGGTGCGGATTTCGCCTGCCCGGCGTGCCAGGTCGGCGGCTTCGGCGAACGCCTGGTCCGCGGCCGCGTCGTCACCATCCGCTCTGGACTGCACTCCGTCGAGGCTGGTCAGCAGCGCGCTGCCCCACAGCTCGGTGGCCTCGAGCCACGGCTCGGCGTCGGTCACGAACGCCGGATCGGCCACTCCGTCGCGGATCCGCTTCGGTGCTGCGGCGATCAGTTCCGCGTAGGGGCGCAGCGCCGCGACCGCCGCGGCCTTGTCGTCGGCCCACGTGGAGCGGAACTCCTGGAGCCGCCGGTCCAGTTCCGGAGCCTGCGGTTGCCAGATCTCGTCGTCCAGGGTCGGGGCGAGGTGCTCCAGGTCGAAGAACGCCAGCAGGGCCTCGGTGGTGCCTGGATCGCCACCGGCCAGGTAGCGGGCGGCTTCCCGCCAGGCGCGGGTCGCGTCGTAACCGGTGTCGTTCCAGGTGAAGTCGGCGGCGCCGAACTCGGCGACCTTGCTCGCCGAGGCCTGGTTCATCGGGTTGAGCACGATGCCGGAGAGGTGGTCGTGCAGCCCGGGTTCCCGCTTCGCGTAGGGCGCGAGCAGCAGTCGCCCCGCGGTCGCGTCGAAGTCGTTGACCGGGTAGTTGTCCCACACGAACACCTTGCGGCCCCACACCGCGGCGGCCTCCTCGGCCTGCGGCACGGTGATCTCGGGCGGGACCACGCCGACCCCGGTCCACATCATCTCCACCGCCGGGTCGAGCTGCTCCCGGATGGTCTTCTTGTACGGGCTGTCCTCGGTGTCGGAGTACTCGGTGGGCACCGCCTGCAACGGCTGGGCGCCCTCGTGGGTCGCGATGAACTCGCGCTGCACCCGGTTGAGCAGGTCCACCTGCGCCTGCCCCGCCGAACCCGGTGACGGCGCACCGTACTTCGCCTCGTCCTCGGCGCAGTTCCACTTCGCGTAGTCGATGTCGTCCAGCGGCAGCGAGAACGCGCGCACCCCCAGGTCGTACATCGCCTGCAGCTTCCCGGTCAGCGCCTGCCAGTCCTGCTCGCTGGTGTAGCAGATGGACAGCCCGGGGGAGAGCGCGAAGGTGAACCGGACGTGGTGCGCATCGCCCTGGTCGATCAGCTCGCCGAGCTCGGCGAGCTTGTCCGCCGGGTACGGCTCGCGCCACTTCTCCCGGTGGTACGGGTCGTCCTTCGGCGCGTAGATGTAGGTGTTGAGCTTGACGTCGCCGTAGAAGGCGAGCTGGTCCAAGCGTTCCTGGTGGGTCCAGGGACTGCCGTAGAAGCCCTCGATCGCGCCGCGCAGCGGCATCAGCGGGTGGTCGACGACGCCCGCCCCGGCGATCCCGTGCTCGCGCACCAGCTGGCGCAGCGTCTGCGCGGAGTAGTAGACGCCGTCGGAATCGACTCCGCCGAGCACCACCGCGCCGTCCTTGGCCGCCAGCGCGTAGCCCTCGGCGGGCAGTTCGGACGGCACCTCGACACCGGCGTCCCGCAGCCCGCGGGCGATGTCGTCGGTGCCGATCCCGCCGACCCGCACCACCAGCGGTGCGTCCGGCTGCTGACCGGCGTCGACGACGTCCACCTGCTGGGCGCCCGCACCGCGCAGCACCGCGACGAGCAGGTCGCGGGTCGGCTGGTCGACCTCGCGGTCGGCCACGACCAACACCCGCTCCGGCACCGGCACGTCGTCGCCGAGCTGCACGACCTGCTGCGGTTGCGGGGTGATCTGGGGTGCCGGTGCCTCCGGTGCGGCGGTCGCCGGTGCGGTCGCGCTGGCCGCGAGCAGCGCGGCGCCGGCCAGGCCGAGAACGGAGCGGATCAAGTCGCCTCCTCCGGGGTCGGGGCGTCGCACACCAG
Source organism: Saccharopolyspora sp. NPDC002686 (assembly GCF_040295745.1). Classification (NCBI taxonomy): domain Bacteria; kingdom Bacillati; phylum Actinomycetota; class Actinomycetes; order Pseudonocardiales; family Pseudonocardiaceae; genus Saccharopolyspora; species Saccharopolyspora sp. NPDC002686. The sequence continues at coordinate 19,104 of NZ_JBEOVY010000064.1, read as the reverse complement.
GCCGCCGCAGCGGACAAACTGGTCGCGATCGTGGGACAACCCAACACCGGATCAAATGGTCTGGACAATCCACCGGATGGTGGATCATCGGGCTTGCGCGCCCGGTGGTTCTTCGGTAGTTCGGGCCTTCCGCTCCGGGAGCTGAAGCGATTTCGGGTCGATTGCCCCGGTTCTGGAAGGCGACGGCGAACTGATCGGCATCTGGGAGGGGGCAGTCCCGGGGCTGACAACGACAGCATCCCACCGTCCTGGAACTGCCGGAGAAACACGCTGGCACGGAGTGTGCTTGTGTGTGGGCGATCGCCGTCGTGCTCGCCGCTGCAATGGAGGCAATCGCCTCGGTCGATGCTGCGTTCGGCTGGCGATGTACTCCTCGTTCTCGCCCGCGCCGAGAACGAGGACAGCCCATTTGCCAGAAGTTCATGCAGCGCTACCAGGACATGTGCGTGGTCGATCAGGCTGGCACGACGCGGCCTGCGCGGCCTGTACCGGTGATGCCGCAGAACAACGACTTGACTGCCGCCGGATGTGGGCCTGCATGTTCGGCGGAGTCTGGGAGGCCGCGGATACTCCGATGCCTCTGCCGATCGTGAGTGGAGGCTGAACGCTTCGGTGAGGCTGTTGAGTCGTTGGGGCCGACCGGTGCCTGTGCGACGCGGGAAAGATGGTTGCGCAGTCCGGGGGCTCCCGTTTGGAGCAGGGGGCTGTGTACTCGCCGTTCGGGTGTCGATACTGTGAACAGCGTTGGGAATTTTGATCTTTTTCTAGTGGGGTGCTTCGTCGGTCGCGGTGCGTTGGTGTGCCGATGTATCGAGCGGCAAGTGGGATCGGTGAGTCATTCATGCTGGCGGGACGTCGGTACCGGTTGATGCTCACGCCGGAGCAGGTCGAACGATGTGAAGAGTTTGGCCGAATCTGTCGATCGGTGTGGAACACCGCGTTGGAACAGCGAAGGGAGTACCGGCGCCGCGGTTCCTGGATCAACTACGAGCAGCAGGCTTGGGAACTCGCCGATGCTAAAGGTGATCACGAGTGGCTGAAGCTGGCTCCAGCGCAGGTGCTGCAACAAACCCTCATGGACCTGGAGCGGGCGTGCCGCGAGCGCGGAACGTGGCGTGTCAACTGGAGATCGCAACGTCGCTGGTCGCCGTCATTCCGGTTCCCGACAGGAAAACTCATAACCACGGAGAGGATCGGGAAGAGGTGGGGAAGGTGCAAGCTTCCCAAATTGGGATGGGTGCGCTTCCGCTGGACTCGCGCTCTCGGTGGCATCGTGCGGTCTGCGACCGTAAGCCGAGATGGACCTGACTGGTTCGTGTCGTTCCTGGTCGACACCGGTACTGCCACGCCGGAACAACATGCAAAACCCGGGAGTGAAGTCGGGATTGACCGCGGTGTGGTGACAGCTGTGGCTACGAGCGACTCGGTGGGGTTCGATCGCGAGTTCACCACTGCTGGTGAGCAGCGTCGGTACTTGAGACTTCAGCGTAAGCTCGCTCGGCAGCAGTCTGGCTCGGCTAACCGCGCGAAAACTCTGACTGCTATGCGACGGATCAAGCGTGCCGAACGGAACCGTCGCAAGGATTTCTGCGCTCAGGTATCCCATCGGATCGCCGATGAGTATGCGCTCATCGTGCTCGAGAGACTTCATATCCGGAACATGACGGCGTCGGCTCGAGGTACCGTCGATGATACCGGTTCGAAGGTGTCCCAGAAATCCGGACTGAACCGGAACATGTTAGGCAAGGGGTGGCACGCGTTTGAGCTGGCCTTGCGCAACGCTGCCCGGTCCACGGGCAGTTCAATTGTGAAGGTCCCGGCTGCGCACACGTCACAACGCTGTTTCGCGTGTCACACAGTGGACCAGGCGAGCCGTGAGAGCCAAGCGGTTTACCGGTGCACCACGTGTGAACATACTGATCATGCGGACGTCAACGCAGCCAAGAACATTCTCGCCGCAGGACGGAAAGAAGCCGGAAGGCTTCATGCGGTGACAGCCTGTGGAGACCTCGGGGTTGCCCGGTCTGCGAAGCAGGAACCAGGAACCTCGGTGACGGGGGACCGCCAGCTAGCATTGCTCGTTGGAGTCCGGCGGCTCTAGCTGCTGGAGGACGTCAACATCATCGTCCTGGTCCAAGCGGCCCAGTACCTCGGGAACTGGTTGTCCCGCAAGGCGTTGCGGCGCTGAGGGGCGTGAGGAGGAGACCGGTGTGAAGCGGCCGACGATCATCGACATCGCCCGCGAGGTCGGTGTGTCCAAGGCCGCGGTCTCCTACGCGCTCAACGGTCGCGGCGGGGTGTCCCCGCAGACCCGAGAGCGCATCCTCGAAGTCGCCGCCGAACTCGGGTGGCGGGCCAGCAGCGCGGCCCGTGCGCTGTCCAGCGACCGCGCGGCCAGCGTCGGCATGGTGCTGGCCCGCTCGCCCGAGGCGCTGCACACCGAGCCGTTCTTCATGCGGATGGTCGCCGGGCTGGAGCAGGCGCTCTCCGAGCACGGGGTGTCGCTCCAGCTCGCGCTGGTCGCCGACACGGCGACGGAACTGGCGACCTACCAGCGGTGGTGGGCCGAGCGGCGGGTGGACGGCGTGGTGGTGACCGACCTGCGGGCGTCGGACCCGCGCCCGCGGCTGCTGCGCGAGCTCGGCACTCCCACGGTCTTCTTCGGCACCGCGGAGGCGACGCCCGACAGCTCGGTACTGCTGGTCAACGAGAACGACGCCGCGCGCACGGCTCTCGCGCACCTGGCCGGGCTCGGGCACCGGCGGATCGGGCACGTGCAGGGGCCGCGCAGCCTGCAGCACACCGTGCGCCGGGAGGAGGCGCTGCGCGCTGCGGCCCGGGAACACGACGGAGTCGTGCTCAGCCGGGCGCCTGGCGATTACACCGAAGAGGGCGGGATGCGGGCGACCCGGCGGCTGCTCGCCGCCCGCGACCGGCCGACCGCGATCGTCTACGACAACGACGTGATGGCGGTGGCCGCGGTGGCGGGCGCGGACGATCTCGGCATCGAAGTGCCTGCGCAGCTTTCGGTGCTGGCGTGGGACGACTCGATGCTGTGCCGCATCGTGCGCCCGGCGGTCACCGCGTTCGCCCACGGGGTGGCCGAGGATGCGGCGACTGCCGCGCGGATGCTGCTGGAGCTGGTCGAAACCGGCGCGGTCGAGGCGCGCGAGCTGTCGTCCCGGCGGCTCGTGCCGCGCGCCAGCACCGCCCGACCCGGAAGCTAACGACCCGATAACGGCGGTTTTCGACTCTTCTGATTAACCGGTTAAGTCCCTAGCTTGATCGGCGGGTCCAACGACGGGCCCACAAGCACGAGGAGTCGTTTCGTGGACAAACGCTCGCTCGCGGCGGTGTCGTTGATCGCGACGCTGATCACCGCCATGCTCACCGGCTGCGCACCACCGGCCGAGAACTCCCACCGCATCACCTACTGGGCCAGCAACCAGGGCAAGAGCTCCGAGCAGGACCTGCGGATCCTCGGCGCGGAACTGGCGAAGTTCACCGAGCGCACCGGGATCGAGGTCGACGTCGAGGTCATCGGCTGGTCCGACCTGCTCAACCGGATCCTCGGCGCGGCGACCTCCGGGGTCGCCCCGGACGTGGTGAACCTCGGCAACACCTGGGCCGCCTCGCTGCAGGCGACCGGCGCGTTCGTGCCCTTCGACGACCGGCTGATGGACCGCTTCGGCGGCCGGGACCGCTTCCTGGACAGCAGCATGAGCTCCACCGGCATGCCCGGCCAGGCGCCGTCGTCGCTGCCGCTGTACGGGTTGTCCTACGGCCTGTTCTACGACAAGGCGCGGTTCGCCGAAGCCGGCATCGACCCGCCGCGCGACTGGCGGGAGTTCCTCGACGCCGCCAAGCGGCTGACCGATCCGGCGCGCGACCGCTGGGGCCTGACCATCGCCGGCGCGAGCTACACCGAGAACGCGCACTTCGCGTTCATGTTCGGCCGCCAGCAGGGCACCCACCTGATCGACGAGCGCGGCGGCGCCACCTTCACCTCGCCGGAAGCAGTGGCCGCGGTCCAGCAGTACGTCGACCTGATGGGCACCGAAGGCGTGGTGAACCCGGACGATGCCGAGGAGGGCAACGCCTCCGGCGCGGCGTCGAACTTCACCAACGGCAAGGCCGCGATGCTCATCGCGCAGAACAGCGTCATCCCGACGCTGGAGGAGAACGGCATGCCCGACGAGGCCTACGGCGTCGTGCCGCTGCCGGTGCCGGATCCGCTGCCGCCGGGCGGGCGCGCGGTGCGCAGCCACGTCGCCGGCTCGAACGTCGCGGTCTTCGCCGACAGCCCGCGCCGCGAGCAGGCCCTGGCGCTGGTGGAGTTCCTGACCAGCGCCGAAGAGCAGGCGATCCTCAACGACCAGTACGGCACGCTGCCGGTCGTCGAGGACGCCTACGACCACCCCGCGTTCCGCACGCCGAAGAACCAGGTCTTCCGCGAAGTGCTGGCCACCGGCTCGGAAACCGTGCCGATGATCCCCAACGAAGCCCACTTCGAGACCACCGTCGGCGCCGCGATGCGCGACCTGCTCGCCGAGATCGCCACCGGTCGGCGGGTCGGCGAGGCGGAGGTGCGCGAAGCGCTGTCCGACGCCGAGCAGAAGATGCGGGGGAGCGGCGGATGACGACCCCGACGCGCACCGAACGTCGCAAGTGGACACCCAGCAGGCGGGCGCTGCCGTACCTGCTGCTGGCGCCCGCGCTGGTCTTCGAGCTGCTGGTGCACCTGGTGCCGATGCTGGGCGGGCTGTGGATGAGCCTGCTGGAGCTGACGCAGTTCCACGTGCGCAACTGGGTCCGAGCGCCGTTCGCGGGGCTGGACAACTACCGGTTCGCGATCGACTTCAACGGGGCGGTCGGGGCCGAGCTGCTGCACTCCTTCCTGATCACCTGCGCCTTCGCGGTGCTGACGGTCGCGATCTCCTGGGCGCTGGGCATGTTCGCCGCGACCCTGCTCCAGCGGTCCTTCCCCGGCCGCGCGGTGCTGCGCGCGCTGTTCCTGGTGCCCTACGCGCTGCCGGTCTACACCGCGGTGCTGATCTGGAAGTTCATGCTGGACCGCAGCGACGGCATGGTGAACACCGTGCTCGCCGACCTCGGGCTCGGCGGCGGCACGTTCTGGCTGCTGGGCGACAACGCGTTCTTCAGCCTGGTGATCACCGCGGTGTGGCGGCTGTGGCCGTTCGCGTTCCTCGCGCTGATGGCGGGCATGCAGTCCATCCCGTCCGACGTGCAGGAGTCGGCCACAGTGGACGGTGCTGGTCCGTGGCAGCAGTTCCGCTCGATCACGGTGCCGATGCTGCGCCCGGTCAACCAGGTGCTGGTGCTGGTGCTGTTCCTGTGGACGTTCAACGACTTCAACCTGGCCTACCTGCTGTTCGACAAGTCGGTGCCGGGCGCGGCGAACCTGCTGTCCATCCACATCTACAGCAGCTCGTTCCTCACCTGGAACTTCGGCCTGGGCTCGGCGATGTCCGCGCTGCTGCTGCTGTTCCTGCTGGTGGTCACCGCCGGGTACCTGGCGTTCACGTCGCGGAGGATGAAGGATGTCTGAGCCGCGGTGGTTCCGCGTCTTGCGGGTGGTGGGGCTGACCGGCCTCGCGCTGTTCGTGCTGGTCCCGCTCTACGTCATGGTCACCTCGGCGGTCAAACCGCTGTCGCGGGTGCAGGACCGGTTCGAATGGCTGCCCGGCGAGATCACCTTCCAGCCGTTCGTGGACATGTGGTCCACCGTTCCGCTGGCCACCTACTTCCGCAACAGCGTCGTGGTCGCCGCGGGCGCGGCGGTGCTGTCGGTGGCGATCGCGGTGCTCGCCGCCTACGCGATCAGCCGGTACCGGTTCCGCGGGCGCGACACCTTCCGCATCGTCGTGCTGTCCACCCAGATGTTCCCCGGCATCCTGTTCCTGCTGCCGCTGTACCTGATCTACGCCACGATCGGGCAGGTGACCGGGATCGCGCTGCACGGCAGTCAAGTGGGGCTGATCATCACCTACCTGACGTTCTCGCTGCCGTTCTCCACCTGGATGCTGGTCGGCTACTTGGACTCCATCCCGCGCGACCTCGACGAAGCGGCGCTGATCGACGGGGCGGGCCCGGTGGGCGCGCTGGTGCGGGTCGTGCTGCCCGCCGCCCGGCCGGGCATCGCCGCGGTGGGCATCTACTCGTTCATGACCGCGTGGGGCGAAACGCTGTTCGCCTCGATCATGACCGACTCGGGATCGCGCACCCTCGCCGTCGGGCTGCGGGAGTACTCCACGCAGTCCTCGGTGTACTGGAACGAGGTGATGGCGGCCTCGCTGGTGGTCAGCATCCCGGTGGTCGCCGGCTTCCTGTTCCTGCAGCGCTACCTCGCGCAGGGGCTCACCGCGGGCGCGGTCAAATGACCGTCCTAGAAAGGGGATTCGATGCGACGGAACTCGGCCAAGTTGGTCGCCGGCGGAGTACCTCAGGTGTGGCTCGGGGCGAACTTCTGGTCCCGCACCGGCGGTCCGCTGATGTGGCGCGACTACTCGCCGGAGGTGGTGCGGGAGGAGCTGCGGGTGCTGTTCGACCACGGCCTGCGGCAGACCCGCTCGTTCTTCTACTGGCCGGACTTCATGCCCACCCCGGACAGCATCGACGAGGAGAAGGCCGGGCACTTCGCCGACTTCCTCGACGCGCACCGGGAGGTCGGGATGACCTCCATCCCGACCTTCATCGTCGGCCACATGTCCGGTGACAACTGGGATCCGGCCTGGCGTGGCGGGCGGGACCTCTACGCCGACGTGTGGCTGGTGTCCCGGCAGGCGTGGTTCGCGCAGCGGATGACCGAGCGCTTCGCCGCGCACCCGGCGGTGGCCGGTTGGCTGATCAGCAACGAGATGCCGATCTACGGCCGGCTGCGGCACGAACCGAAAGCGCCGACCGAGCAGGTCAACGCCTGGGCTCAGCTCATGGTGCAGGCGGTGCGCGCCGGTGGCGGGCACCAGCCGGTGTCGCTGGGCGACGGCGCTTGGGGGATCGAGGTGACCGGCACCGACAACGGCTTCTCGGTGCGCGACACCGGCGAGCTGGTGGACTTCGTCGGCCCGCACGTGTACCGGATCGACAGCGACCCGGTGCGCCAGCACCTCAACGCGGCGTTCATCTGCGAACTGTCCGCGGTGGCCGGGAAACCGGTCGTGCTGGAGGAGTTCGGGCTCTCCAGCGACCAGGTCTCGGCGGCCGGCGCCGGGCACTACTACCGGCAGACCCTGCACAACTCGCTGCTGGCCGGGGCCACCGGGTGGATCGCCTGGAACAACACCGACTACGACGACCTCGTCGAGCAGGGACCGTACTCGCACCACCCGTTCGAGATGCACTTCGGCATCACCGACCGCGCCGGGAACCCGAAACCACCGCTGCACGAGCTCGCCGAATTCGCCCGCATCCTGTCCAGAGTGGACTTCGCCGGGTGCGAGCGGCCCGACGCGCAGGCCGCGCTGGTGGTCACCGAATACCTGGAGCGCGGTTACCCGTTCAGCCAGGACGACGACCGACCGCTGATCTTCACCTCGCTGCAGCAGGCGCACGTGGCAGCGAGGGAGGCCGACCTGCCGGTCGGGTTCACCCGCGAACGCGACGGGATCGACCCGGACTGCTCGCTCTACCTGCTGCCCTGCGTGAAGCAGATCCAGGGCCCCACCTGGCAGCGGCTGCGCGATCGCGTCTCCGACGGCGCGCTGCTGTACCTGTCCTACACGGCGGGCGAGGTGGGCCACCACCGGCAGCCGTGGATCCCGTACTTCGACGAGACCTTCGGCGTCGAGAAGCAGATCACCTACGGAGTCGTGGACGAGGTGTCCGACGAGGTGGTGGAGATGACCTTCGCCGAGGACTTCGGCGACATCACCGCGGGCGAGGTGCTGCGCTTCCGGGTCGGCGGCAACGAGCACAGCCGCGCCTACCTGCCGGTGCGGCCGCGCGGTGCCAAGGTCGTGGCCACCGACGCGCACGGGCGTCCGGCCCTGCTGCGGCACCCGACCGGAAGCGGCGAGGCCGTGCTGTGCACCTACCCGGTCGAGCACTTCGCGGCCCGGAACTCGCGCGTCAACCCGGAGGACACCCATCGGCTCTACTCGGCGCTGGCCCGCATCGCCGGGATCGACCGGATGATCGCGGTCGACGACCCGCGGGTGTTCGCCGACGCGCTGGTGCACCAGGACGGGCGGGTCTTCGCCTGGCTGGTCAGCCAGCACGACCACGAGGTCTCGGCCGTCCCCACCGCGCCGGGACGTTCGGTCCACGACCTCGACACCGGGGAGGAGCTCACCGAGGTGGCGCTGCCCGCCTACGGAGTACGGGTGGTCGAGCTCAGGACGAGGTGACCGGCATTCCTCGCCGAACGCTTCGCCGCTTGACGGGCGGGTTTCGGCGAGGTTAATGTCTCGGCTCAACGACAGGCATAGACGAAGAGCCACTGTCAGCGGACTTCGTCGTGCCTTCATCGCGTTGGATCGCTGTCAGCGGCCTTCACCTCCGAGAGGTGGCGATCCGTGGCCGCACCTTCGAATCCGGCGCAGAGAATCTCCGGCGTCCCGCACGTGGCGGCGTTGATCAACGGCCTGGAGAAGTTGCCCGGCAAGGCGAACCTGCTGTGGTACCTGATCCTGGGTGGACTGTTCCTCGACGCCTACTCCAACGCCGCGTTGAGCGCGGGCCTTTCACCGATGGTGAAGGAGCTCGGCCTGAGCGCGACCCAGGTCGGGCTCCTCACCGCGACCGCACCGGCGATCGCGATCCTGTTCAACCCGATCGGCGGCTGGCTCGCGGCCCGCATCGGGCGGGTCAAACCGCTGCTGCTGGCCAAGGCCATCGCGGTGGCGGGCGCCCTGCTGACCGCCTACGCGGACACCTTCGCGACGGTGTGGTCCGGGCGGGCGCTGGTGGGCATCGCCTACGGCATCGACTTCGCGGTGGCGATGGCGATGCTCGCCGAGTACACGCCCACCAAGCTCAAAGGACGGCTGAACCTCTGGCAGTGCGTCTGGTACGTCGCCACCACCGGGAACCTGGCGCTGACGCTGGTGTTCTTCGAACTCGGCGTCGGCACCGACATCTGGCGCTGGTCGGTCGGCTCGGCCGCGGTGTTCGCCGGTGCGCTGCTCGTCCTGCAGCTGCTGTTCCTGGTGGAGAGCCCGGCGTGGCTGGCCTCCCAGGGCAGGCTCGCCGAAGCGGCGAAATGCCTGCACCGCATCTACGGCTTCAACGTCGAAGCCGGTGAGCGCGCCCAAGAGCAGGCCGAGCAGCCCTCGATCGGTTTCCGGCACACCGGGGTGCTTTTCCGCAAGCCGTACCTGCCGCGGACCGTGCTGTCCACGATGATCTCGCTGACCCAGTCCATGCAGTACTTCGCGATCGGCTGGTACCTGCCGGTGATCAGCCTGGCGATCTTCGGCGAGCAGTTCGAGAAGGCCACCGTCGGTTCGATGGTGTTCAACGCGGCAGGCATCATCGGCGGCGCGGTCTCGGCCTACGTCGGCCGCCGCATGGGCCTGCGGTTGAGCTCCGCGGTGGGCTACGCGATGGCGTTCGTGCTGCTGCTGACGTTGGGTCTCGGCTTCGGCAGCCTGCCCGCGGTGCTCGCCTTCGCGGTGCCGTTCCTGTTCATCTTCTTCCACTCCGCAGGCCCCGGCGCCAACGGCAAGTCGATCGCCGCGCTGTCCTACCGCAGCGACATCCGCACCTTGGGCACCGGGATCACCGGCATGCTGGGCAACTTCGGCAGCGTCATCGGCCTCTACATCTTCCCGCAGATCAAGGAGTCGCTGGGGCTCGGGCCGACCATCGCGCTGCTGTCCGCGGTGCCGCTGCTGGGCCTGGTCACCTGCTTGATCATCAAGTGGGACCCGACGCGCTCCGGCATCGACCCGGACGAGGAGGACATCGACTTCCAGGCTCCCGCGCTCGCGGGTCGCTGAGGGGGCCGGAACATGAGCGGAACGCGACGAGGCGTGCTGTCCATCGACGAAGGCTCCACCGGCACCCGGGCAGCGGTGGTCACCGCCGACGGCGCCAGCGGCCAGTCCTTCTACCAGCCGATCGCGGTGCTGCACCCCGATCCGCTGCGCGTCGAGCAGGACGCCGGCGAACTGTGGCGGCGAACCCTGGAAGTGGCGCAGCAGGCGGTGCGCTGGGCCGGTGACAACGCGGTCGAGATCATCGGCGTCGCGCTGTGCACCCAGCGCGCGACCGCGGTGCTGTGGGATCGCGAGACCGGTCGGCCGCTGGCCCCGGCCGTGGTGTGGCAGGACCGCCGCTACGCAGCAGAGCTCGAAGAGCTTGCGGCGCGGTGGGATCCGGTCCTGCTGGCGCGCACCGGCCGTCCCGTCGGCAGCCGCTCGCCCTTCCTGTGGGCAGCGCGGCAGATCGAGCAGAACCCGCAGGTGGCCGCAGCGGCGGCGGACGGGCGGTTGCTGTTCGGCCCGATCGACACCTGGCTGAGCTGGAACCTCAACGGTGGCACCAAGCACGGGGTCGCGACCTCGAACGCGGCGGCCCTCGGCGGCTACCGGCTGCGCGACCACGCCTGGGACGCCGGATGGCTGGATGCGGTGGGATGTCCGGTCGACCTGGCCCCGCCGCTGGTCGACGACGACGGCGACTTCGGCTGGACCGACCCGGACGTGCTGGGTATTCGGGTGCCCATCGCCGCCGCGATGGGGGACCAGCACGCATCGCTGATCGCACTGGGCGCGCTCGAAGCCGGGCAGGGCATGTGCGTGCACGGCACCGGGACCTTCGTCGGTGCGCTGACCGGCGACGAGCCCGCCGACGCGACTTCGCTCGCGGACGGGGTGCTCGCGCTGCCCGGCTGGCGCTCCGGCGGCCGCACCCGCTTCAGCCTGGAGGCCTACACCGCCACGACCGGCTCAGCGCTGCGCTGGCTGGTCGAGGACCTGCAGCTGTTCGACTCGGCCGAGCAGGTCAGCGAGCTCGCCGGGAAGTACCCGCGCGAACGGGAGATGTGGTTCGTGCCCACCCTCGCCGGCCTCCGCACGCCCATCGCGGCGCCCGGCGCGCGGGCCTGCCTGACCGGGTTGAGCCTGGCCACCAGCAGAGCCGGGATCGCCCGCGCCGTCCTGGAAGGCATCGCGCACTCGGTGTGCGACACCGTCGACGGGGTCTGCGCAGCGGTGCCTTCGGGACTGACCCGCTTGCGGGTCGGCGGTGGTCTCGCGGCCAGCGACGCGCTGCTGCAGAGCCAAGCCGACCTGTCCGGCATCGCCATCGAGCGGGCCGCGGACTCGGCCACGGCCAGCCTGCGCGGCGTCGCCTACCTCGCCGGGGTCCGCCTCGGCCTGTGGGGATCGCTCGACGAAGCGCTCCACGCACTGCCCGCCGGTCGCGCCTTCGAGCCCGCGATCAGCGAGGACGAACGGCAGGAGCTGCGCGCGCAATGGGGACGCGTGCTCCGGAAGTCACTGCCAGAAGAAGGAAAGAAATGCTGAAACTCCCGGGCAGGCGGCCGAATTCGGCCGCGGCCAAGGCAACTCCCGGCGCGCCGGTGACCCTGGACCGACAGCGGGCGCTGCGACGCCTCGGCGGCACCGAGTTCGACGTCCTGGTGATCGGCGGCGGCATCACCGGCGCCTACACCGCGCTGGACGCGGTGTCCCGCGGTCTGTCCGTCGCGCTGGTGGAGCGCGACGACTTCGCCTCCGGCACGTCGTCGAAGTCGTCGAAGATGGTGCACGGCGGCCTGCGCTACATCGAGCAGGGCAACGTCGACCTGGTCCGGCACTCGCTGCTGGAGCGCCACCGGTTCCGCCGCAACGCCCCGCACCTGGTGCAGCGGTTGCCGTTCCTGTTCCCGATCCTGGAGAAGGAAGGCGTTTTCGACGCCCGCATCGCCAAGGCCTTCGAAGGTCTCCTGTGGACCTACGACCTGGTGGGCGGCTGGCGCATCGGCCGCCTGCACCAGCGCCTGACCCGCAACGAGGTGCTCTCGCACGCCCCGACGCTGCGCGCCGAGAACCTCAAGGGCGGGTTCATGTACTACGACAGCCGTGCCGACGACGCCCGGCTGACCCTCACCGTCGTGCGCACCGCCGCCCACCTCGGCGCGGTCGTCGCCAACGGCGCGAAGGTCGAGCGGCTGCTCAAGACCGGTGGCCGGGTGCGCGGCGCCGAAGTCCACGCCGACGGCGAGCGGATCGACGTGCGGGCCCGCGTCGTGGTGAACGCGACCGGTGTGTGGACCGACGGCGTCGACGCGATGGCCGACGACGCGCACCGGCCGCAGGTCCGCCCCGCCAAGGGCGTGCACATCGTCGTGCCGTGGTCGAAGATCCGCAACGACTGCACGGTCACCGTGCCGATCCCCGGCCGCGCCCGCCGCGCCACCTGCACCCGCTGGGGCGACGCGGTCGTGCTCGGCACCACCGACACCGACTACGACGGGTCCGTCGACGACGTGCACTGCACCCGCGAGGAGATGCAGTTCCTGCTCGACGGCGCCAACGTCGCCTTCGACGTCGACCTCGGCCCCGACGACGTGCTCGGCAGCTACGGCGGGCTTCGGCCGCTGGTCGGCGGCAAGGAGGGCACGACCCTGGACATGCGGCGCGACCACCACGTCGACGTCGGCGCCAGCGGCATGGTCACGGTCACCGGCGGCAAGCTCACCACCAGCCGTCACATGGGCGAGCTCGTGGTGAACGAGGTCGCCGGACTGCTCGGCCGCAAGACCCGCAGCCGCACCGCGAAACTGCCGCTGCTGGGCGGGGCGGGCTACGACGCCGAAGCCGTCGGCGCATCCGGTGGCACCGCGGCCCACCTCGGCGGCCGCTACGGCACCGAAGCCAGGTTCGTCAGCGCGCTCATCGACGAGGACCCCTCGCTCGGCGAACCGCTGATCGCCGGACAGCCGCACCTGAAGGCCGAGGTCGTCTACGCGGCCCGCTGCGAGATGGCGCGCTCGGTCGACGACGTGCTCTCCCGCCGCACCCGCCTGCGGCTGTTCGCCCGCGACGCCTCCGCAGCCGCCGCCCCGGTCGTCGGCGAGCTGCTCGGCGCCGAACTGGGGCTTTCCGAAGCGCAAGTCGCCGAGCAGGTTCGCAGCTACCAGACCGAAATCGCCCGCGAGAAGTCGATCCTGTTGGGAGACCAGGCATGATCAGCCGCCAGACCATCACGCACCCCTTCAACCGCGGCAACTACGTCGTCGGTGCCCCGACGCCGCCCCGCTACGCGGCGCGCACCGAGATCGGCCAGGGCCCGGCGTCGCTGCAGACCAAGGCGGTGGAAGTGCCGGCGGCCGTCGTCGCCGAACTGCGCAGCGTCGCCGACGCCGTGCACACCGACCACGACGAGGTCGTGCTGCGCACCCGCGACTGGTGGGCGGGCTCGATGATCGGCGAAACCGCCGACAGCCCGGCGACCCCGGACGCGGTGGTGGTCGAAGCCAGCACGGTGGAGCAGATCCAAGCGGTGGCCAAGCTCTGCCACGACAACACCGTTCCGCTGACCGTCTCGGCCGGCCGCAGCAACGTCACGGGTGCCGCGCTGCCGGTGTTCGGCGGCGTCGTGCTCGACGTGTGCGGGCTGACCGGCATCACCTCCTTCGACGCCGAATCGCAGATCGTCGAGGTGCGAGCCGGGATGTTCGGCGACCTCTTCGAGCAGGAGCTGCAGGAGACCCACGGCGCCACCACCGGGCACTGGCCCTCGGCGTTCGCCATCTCCACCGTGGGCGGCTGGGTCGCCTGCCGCGGTGCCGGGCAGCTGTCCACCCGCTACGGCAAGATCGAGGACATGGTCGTCGGGCTCGACGTGGTCCTCGCCGACGGAACCCTGACGACCTTCGGCGACTACCCGCGCGCGGCCACCGGACCGGACCTGCGGCAGCTGTTCGTCGGTTCGGAAGGCACGCTGGGCATCATCACCTCGGTCCGGCTGCGCACCCACCCGCTGCCGGAGCACGCCAAGGCCATCGCCTACGGCTTCGAGACCTTCGCCGACGGACTGGAAGCCTGCCGGCAGATCATGCAGCGCGGTGGGACCCCGGCCGTCCTGCGGCTCTACGACCAGCTGGAGAGCGGCACCCACTTCGGCCACCCGGACACCAACCTGCTGCTGATCGCCGACGAGGGCGACCCGCTCGTGGTGGAGGCGAGCATGGCGGTCAGCGCCGAGGTGTGCGCGGCGCTGGGCACCGAGCTCGACGGCCAGGCGATCTTCGACCGCTGGCTGGACGAGCGGATGCTGGTCGGCAAGTCCGCCGACGGGTTCAAGCCCGGCCCGGGTTTCGTCGCCGACACCCTGGAGATGGCCGGGCCGTGGGCGAAGCTGCCTGCCATCTACGACGACGTGTGCGCCGCGATCAACAGCGTCCCGGGCACCCTGGCGGCGTCCGCGCACCAGTCGCACGCCTACACCGACGGCGCCTGCCTGTACTTCTCGCTGCGCGGCGACATCGAACCGGAGAACCGGCGCGAGTGGTACCGGGCGGCGTGGGACGCGGCCAACGCGGTCCTGATCCGCCACGGCGCGGCGCTGAGCCACCACCACGGGTCGGGCCTGCTGCGCGGGCCGTACCTGGCCGACGCGCTGGGCACCGGGTTCGGGGTGTTCGAGGCGGTCAAGAACGCGCTGGACCCGCGCGGGGTGCTCAACCCCGGCAAGCTCGGCCTGCCGAGCCCGTTCGGGACCGGGCCGTTGGACTGAGCTGAGCCGAGGAGTAGTAGTTGCCGTCATGAGCGAACGTGCCGCCCCGCAGACCCGACCGGTGAAGCCGCAGCTGACCGCGGCGTTCCAGGACGTCCCGGTCTGCGCGTCCGTGGTGGGCCTCGCGCGGGTCAAGGACTTCGCCTCGGCGGCGTCGCAGGTCTGCGTCCTGGCGTCGATCCCGGTGGGGGAGCTGTCGAACGCGGTGCGCGTCCTGGTGCACCTGGGCAAGATCGTGTTCGTCAACATCGACTCGTGCCCCGGCCTGGCTCAGGACCGGGGTGCCATCGACTTCCTCACCGGGATCGGCGCGCAGGGCGTGGTCAGCACCCGGGCCGCCCTGATCGACCGGGCCCGGTCGCTGGACATGCTGACCATGCAGAAGGTGTTCGTCACCGACCGGTCCAACCTGAACCGGAGCCTGGAAGGCGTCGGGCGCAGCGTTCCGGACCTGGTCGAGGTGATGCCGGCGCCGATCATCCCGTGGATGCCGGAGGAGGCGCGCCGGGTGCTCTCGCCGTTCGTGGCGGCGGGTTTCGTGATGGACGCCGCCGGTGTTGCGCACTCCCTGGCGATGGGCGCGGTAGCGGCGGCGACATCGGACCACACGCTCTGGTCCCTGCGCCGGGACGAGCTGAAAAGTCGTTGAGATTGGGAGATTCATGAGTTTCGTCGTGGTGGCCCGCTATGTCGTCCAGCCGGGCGAGCGGGACCGGGTGCTGGAGCTGCTCGCCCCGATGGTGTCGGCGTCGCGGGCCGAACCGGGTTGTCGGCGCTACGACGTGCACGCCGGCGTCGAGGACGACGTGGTGGTGCTCGTCGAGGAGTACGACGGCGAGGACGACTTCGCCCGGCACTGCGAATCCGAGCACTTCCAGCGGATCGTGCTCGGCCAGGTGGTGCCGCTGCTGGCCGACCGGCAGGTCACCCGGTGCCGGCCGGTGGAGGCGTGATGCGGGTTCGCGCGGCCGTCCTGCGGGAGTCCGGCGGGCCTGAACCGTACGCGGAGTCGCGCCCCATCGAGGTCACCACCTTGCACCTCGATCCGCCCGGCCCCGGCGAACTGCTGGTGCGGGTCCGCGCCGCCGGGCTGTGCCACTCGGACCTGTCCGTGATCAACGGCTCGCGCCCGCGCCCGCTGCCGATGGCCCTCGGGCACGAGGCCGCCGGCGAGGTGGTCGAAGCAGGGCAGGGGACCGGGTTCGCTCCCGGCGACCACGTGGTCCTCGCCTTCGTGCCGTCCTGCGGTGACTGCGAGCGGTGCGTGGCCGGACGCCCAGCCCTGTGCGGGCCGGGGGCGGCGGCCAACGGCAGCGGCACCCTGCTCGGCGGTGGCATGCGGTTCCGCGCCGACGACGGGACGCGGCCCTACCACCACCTCGGGGTGTCCGCGTTCGCCGAGCACATCGTGGTGTCGGCGCGGTCGGCGGTGAAGATCGACCCCGACATCCCGTTCGAGATCGCCGCGCTGTTCGGCTGCGCGGTGCTGACGGGTGCGGGCGCGGCCCGGTACTCCGCCCAGGTCCAGCCGGGTGAGAGCGTCGCGGTGTTCGGGCTCGGCGGTGTCGGCCTGGCCGCGCTGCTGATGGCGAAGGCGGCCGGGGCGTCCACTGTGGTCGCGGTCGACGTCGTGGCGGACAAGCTGGAACTGGCCACCCAGCTGGGCGCCACGCACGCCGTGGCAGGTGGGGAAGGCGCGGTCGAGCAGATCCGCGAGCTCACCGGCGGGGGAGCGGAGAAGGTCATCGACACCACCGGTGTGGCGCCGGTGCTGCGGCAGGCCTACGACGCGACCCGCAGCGGCGGCACGACCGTCACCGTCGGCCTGCCCGACGGCCAGGCCCCGCTCACGCTGCCCGCGCTGAGCCTGGTCGCCGAGGAGCGCACGCTGCGCGGCAGCTACCTGGGTTCGTGCGTTCCCCGCCGCGACGTGCCCCGGTTCATCGAGATGTACCGGTCCGGTGCGCTTCCGGTGGACCGGCTGCTGTCGCACCGCATCGAGCTGGACGAGATCAACGAGGGCTTCGACCGCCTGCACGGGGGGAGCGCCGTCCGCCAGGTCGTGCTCCTCTAGCCGGTCCACCGGTGGAACCTTCGAGGGGCCCGGTCCGCGGCCCGTCCACCGCGGACCGTGAAGGCTCTGGTCGGTGTCCGGTGGGTGCAGCAGCCGCACGGCCAGGGGAGGTCATCGAGGGATCGTGTCGAGGAGGCAGCCCCACTCGGGGTAGGCCGCGACCTTCTCCCGGTGCATCGCCACGATCTTCTCCTTCAGCCCGGGGTCCATGTCGTCCGACAGCTGGAGCGCGGACAGCCGGGCCAGGTGCGGCAGGATCTCGAGGTCGCCGTCGAGGTGCACCGGGTCGTACAGGTAGCGCCGCAGCGCCGCCAGATCCCGCACGCCGGCGCAGTAGGCGTGGGTGTAACCGTCGGCGGGATCGCCGAGGTCCTGGCCGACCGCCGAGAACGACACCGAATCGAGGGTCGCGGTTCGGCGCATCGCCGCCAGGACGGCGGCCGTTTCGGCCTGGGTCGTTCCGGGCCTGAGGGCGAAGCGCAGCATGAGGATGATCACGGGTCCTTACCTTCTCCTTGCCGGTTGTCGGAGGTGTTCACCACGGTAGGAACGAACACCGGGACGGCCAATGCGTCATGGTCTTGACCGGATAAGCGGACGTCTCAGCCCGGAGACGGTCAGCGGACTCGACGATGGGGTTGGCGACATGGATGTGCTGAGTGATGTCATCACCGTGATGCGCACCGGCGATCCGAGTTCAGCGCGCGTGGAGCGGGTCTCCCCGTGGCGGCAGCGACTGTCGCCGGCGCCGGGAACGGCGGCGTTCGAGGTCGTTCTGGCGGGCTCGTACCGGCTGATCCCGGCGGCGGGCGCCCCGGTGGCGCTCGGTGCGGGGGACGTGCTGTTCCTCCCGCACGGGGGCCGTTACGAGCTGGCTGATTCCGTGCGGGAGGGCGCCGACGGGACCGGTTCACCGACCACTGTGGTGCTGTGCGGGGCCTACCGACTCGACGCGGACCGCGGCCATCCGCTGCTGGACGAGTTGCCCGACGTGGTGCATCTGCCCGCCCGGCTCGGGCGCCACCCACGACTGCGGGCCGTGGTGGACCTGCTCGGCGCGGAACTGGAGAGTCCCGGGCCCGGCAGCAACGCCGTCGTGTCCGCGCTGCTGGAGACGCTGCTGCTCTACGTCCTGCGGGCCTGGCTGGAGGACCAGCCGGTGTGCGCGGGGCCCACCGGCTGGGCGGCGGCGCTGGCCGATCCGGTGATCCGCGCAGCGCTGGACGCGATCCACCACGATCCGGCGCGGCCGTGGACCGTCCGGGAGCTGGCGACCTGCGGAGGGGCCTCGCGCGCCGCGTTCGCCCGGCGTTTCACCGCGCTCGTCGGCCGCCCGCCGTTGACCTATCTGACCTGGTGGCGGCTGACGACCGCGGCGCGACTGCTGCGCGACTCCGACGCGCCGCTGAGCGTCGTCGCCGCACAGGTCGGATACGGCTCGGAGTACGCGTTCGCCAACGCGTTCCGCCGCGAGTTCACCATCGCACCAGGCCGCTACCGCCACGGGAAACGCCTACCGCGTCAGACGTAGCCCGTGCCCGGCAGATCTCGCCTCTGCAACTCTCGGGGCGGCTCACTCCCCGAGAGTGCGCATCATTCGACCAGACACAATGCACCCGCAGGCCGCGGAGGTCGAGCAGGGGCCGGACGGCGGAGCAAGCCTGCGACGGCCGGCAGGACCCATCGGACAGACCACAAGCGGAGGCGAGCGGGTTGATCGGGATCACCGACATCGAGGCGGCGGCGGAGCGCATTTCCGGGCACGTCCTGCGCACACCGACGGTGCCCAGCCCCGGGCTGGGCGACCTCCTGGGCGTCCCGGTCACCGCGAAGCTGGAGCTGCTCCAGCGCACCGGTTCGTTCAAGGTGCGCGGGGCCGCCGCGAAGCTGCTGTCGCTCGGCGAGGCCGAACGCGCGGCCGGGGTGGTCGCGGTCAGCGGCGGCAACCACGGCATCGCGCTGGCAGTCATGGCCGGGGCGCTAGGGGTCGAAGCGACCGTGGTCATGCCGCGTTCCGCACCCGCCCGCGCGGTCTCGATCGCCAAGTCGGCCGGCGCCGAGGTCCGGCTCACCGACGACATGGCCACGGCGTTCGAGCTGATGACGGACCTGGAGGCCAGCGGGCTCACGCTGGTCCACCCGTTCGCCGATCCGACCGTCATCGCCGGGCAGGGCACGGTTGGATTGGAGTTCGCCGAGGACGCCGGGCACGTCACCGACGTGCTGGTCAGCATCGGCGGTGGTGGTCTGATCTCCGGGATCGCCGCCGCCCTGCGGGCCCGCCGCCCCGACGTGCGGATCTGGGGCGTGGAAACCGCTGGGGC
>NZ_JBEOVY010000063.1:0-27686 GCF_040295745.1 Saccharopolyspora sp. NPDC002686 | reverse complement strand
ACTCCCACCGTTCCACCTGGTCAGGAGTGAGCTGCACCGCGGTGGCCACCTTGTCCGCCCCATGAAAAGCAGCAGTGCCGCCCCGGTCGCAGGACGGCACTGCTCGGCTGGGGTTCAGATCACGACGCGCTGTACTTGGTGGTGCAGGGCGACATTCCTTCTTGGACGCCGACGCGGAAGGCTTCCACCCGGGCGAAGCCGACCGGGACCTGGTCGCCGTTGACGTCGGCCGCGATCAGGCCGTCCTCGCCGAGGAGCGCGGACACGCCCTCGTCGATGTCGTCGGCCACCACGCGGAGGCTGCCGACCGGGTTCCGCTTGCCGATCGGGTCCTCCACCAGCAGGCCGCTCCAGGCGCCGACCATGCACGCCGTGCGCAGGCCCGCCGCCGGGTCGTCCAGCGGGAGACCGGCCGCCTTCTGCACCGAGAGCGCGTAGCGCGAGGCGACCTGGGCGTAGGCGGCGAAGTCGCCGTAGCCGGACTCGACGTCCTTGTTCGGCGGCTTGGCGATCTTCTGCAGCGTCGGCAGGTCGAGCGAGATGGTGTTCGTCGACTCGCAGTAGGTCGCCGGGCTGGTGGGCTTGCGACCGGCGCACGCGGACTGGTCGGTGGTGATGCGCGGCGGCTCGGCGCCGGTGTCGCGGAAGACCTCCCGCAGGCTCTTCTCGACGGCTTCGAGGCCCTTCTGGTCCACCGGCAGGTCGGTGTCCTGCTCGGCCTTCCACGAGCTGAACAGCGTGGTGCGCTTGGAGACGTCGTTGAAGTCCATCTTGGCGCAGCGCTGCGGGCCCTCGTCGAAGCCGTACTGGAAGGCGGTGACCCGGTCGAAGGCGCTGCCGTGCGCGTTGCTGCCCTGGAAGTCGGACTTGCCGGGGGAGTCGCGGATGAAGCTCAGCACGCCCATGACCTCGTTGAGGCCCTGCCCGGTGGAGATCTGGAAGTACTTCGAGGATCCCTCGGCGACGTGCCGGAAGTAGGCGCCGGTGAAGCAGTCGGCCTGCTGCTCCAGCACGATCACCTGGTCGTCGCTGCGGACGGTGCGCGCCCGGTGCTGCACGGCGTGGCCCATCTCGTGGGCGAGCACGGCGACCACGGCCATCGGGCCGAAGCTGTTGTCCAGCTCGGGGAGCAGGGTGCCGCGGTCCCAGGCGATGAGGTCGTCCGGCGGGCAGTAGAACGCGTTGACCACGCCCGCGGTGTTCTCGCCGCACACCTGGGTGCCGGGGCCGCCTGCGTCGTAGGAGACCAGGCGCTTGACGGGCGCGAACTGCTGGCGGTGGAAGGCCTCCGGGAAGACCGCGGTCCAGTAGTCGTCGATGTCGGCCACGGCGTTGCGGGCGAGCTTGTCCATCGGGCCGTTGTCGGTGCCCTCGACGGGCAGCGGCGACTCCGGGGCTCCGGGCTTCGGGCCGCTGGGGCCGTTGGTCACCGGCAGTCCGGCGACCTCGGTGGTCGAGTAGCTGCCCATCGTGGTCGGGGTACCGCTGATCTGCTGGGCGCAACCGGCGACCAGCGCGATGCAGGTGAACGCGGACAGCGCGGTGCCGAGGATCCGCTTCCGCCGTCGGTTTCTCGTCGATACCCGTGCCACTGACGCGCCCCATCCTGTGCAGGTGCCGAAAGTTCTGCGCGCACCGGACGCCCCTGCGCCCTCCGGTGCTCGCCGAAGCCTATCGGGTGACGGATCATCCCCACCGCGATCTGGTCGAGGTCGCAGCGCGCGTTCAGCGGCAGGCGGTCGCGCCGCCGAGCACTCCGCTGCGGAAGGCGCTGATCCGGTCGAATCCGGTCAGCGGGCGGGCGATGTCGTCGGAGTCGAGCACGACGCTCACCGCCTCGTCCAGATCGCCTTGCGACAGCCCGGGTTGCGCCGCTGTGTACGCGCCGGTGAGGCACATCGTCTGCTCGCCGGTCGTCGGGCGGCCGAGCTCGGCGTTGGCGGCTCGCGCGTACTTCGCGGCCATAAGCGTGGTGACCGCCTGGTCGCCGATGTCGGCGTGCATGCGGGCGAGCGCGGTGCGGTCGAGGTCGACTGCCGGCGGCGTCCACCGCGTACCGTGCTGCGCGACCAGATCGCTGAAGTACTGGGAGATCCCGTCGGTGCGGAGGGCTTGGTCCAGCGGAGCGTTGGGGCCGTCGGGCGGCAGCCCGGCCATCGGCGTCTCGGTCACCTCGGTGCATCGGCGCGGGCCGTTGGCGAAGCCGTCCTGGAACGCGGTGACGCGCTCGAAGGCGGTGCCGTGCGCATCGGTGCTGTTGGTGCTCACCGGATCGCGGAACAGGGTGATCGCACGCAGCGCCCGGTCCAGCTGCTCGGCGTCGACGCGCAGGCGTGCGGAGCGGCCGTCGACGACGGAGCGCACGTAGGAGCCGGAGAAGCAGTCGGCCATCGCTTCGAGGCGCACGGGTGCCGCGTCGGCGCCGATCCCCGCGCGCTGCTGCACCGCGTGGCCGAGCTCGTGCGCGAGCACCACGACGACCGCGGCGTCCCCGTAGTGCTCGCGCAGGACCGGCAGCAGCGCAGCGCGGTCCCAGGCGATGGCGTCGACGGTCGCGCAGTAGTAGGCGTTGCCCTCCAGGTCGCGCACGTCGGCGGAGCAGGGCGGGGCGGTGCCCGAGCCGTTGGTGTCGACGGAGAAGAACCCGCCGTCGAGGTTGCGCCACGGCTTGCCGAACACCGCCGGGAACTGCGCGGCCCAGTAGTCCTGGACGTCGGTGACCGCGGTGGCGGCGAGCCGGTCGACGTCGCCGTGATCGGTGCCGTGCACGAATCCGGGGTCGACGGTGTGATCGGCCACACGCGGCGGTTCCGGGGGTGCTGCTGCGCAGGAGCTGATGAGCAGCAAGATCATCATCGTCACAGGTCCGAGCGCGCGCACACCGCCAAGCTTCCCACCCGCTGCGGCGGTCGGTACGTCCGCACGCACCGCGCCGGTCCGGTATATGGTCCGCTCCCGTGAGAGCCGTCCACCGTTTCACCGTGCGCGCCCACCTGCCCGAGCCGTTGAGCGCCCTCGGCACGTTGGCGACCAACCTCCGCTGGGCCTGGCACCCGCCGACGCAGGACCTGTTCGCGGCGGTCGACCCGCAGGTGTGGTCGGCGGTCGGCGGCGACCCGCTGCGGCTGCTCGCCGAGGTGCCCGCCGAGCGGTTGCGGCACCTGGCCGGTGACGAGGACTTCCTGGCCCGCACCCGCGCGGTCGCCGACGACCTGCGCCGCTACCGGACCGTGCCGCGCTGGTACCAGCAGCGGCAGGACGAGGGCGCCGACCTGCCCGACTCCATCGCCTACTTCTCCATGGAGTTCGGCCTCACCGAAGCGCTGCCCAACTACTCCGGCGGGCTCGGCGTGCTCGCCGGCGACCACCTCAAAGCCGCCTCCGACCTGGGCGTTCCGCTGATCGGCGTCGGGCTGCTGTACCGGTCGGGCTACTTCCGGCAGGCGCTGTCCACCGAGGGCTGGCAGGTCGAGCACTACCCGGTGCTGGACCCGCGCGGCCTGCCGCTGGAGGTGCTGACCGAGGAGTCCGGCAAGCCGGTGCGGGTGCAGGTGGCGATGCCCGCCGGGCGCACCCTGCACGCCCGGATCTGGAAGGCGCAGGTCGGCCGGGTGCCGCTGCTGCTGCTCGACAGCGACCTGCCGGAGAACGACGACGACCTGCGCAGCACCACCGACCGGCTCTACGGCGGCGACGCCGAGCACCGGATCCGCCAGGAGATCCTGGCCGGCATCGGCGGCATGCGCGCGGTCCGCGCCTACTGCGAGCTGACCGGGCACCCGCAGCCCGAGGTGTTCCACACCAACGAGGGCCACGCCGGCTTCCTCAGCTTGGAGCGGGTCCGCGAGCTCCAGGACGAGCCCGGCCTGCAGTTCGACCAGGCGGTGGCGGCGGTGCGCGCCGGGACGGTGTTCACCACGCACACCCCGGTCCCCGCGGGCATCGACCGGTTCCCGGTGGACCTGGTGCGGCACTACTTCGGCGACGGCTCCGCGCAGGCCCTGCTGCCCGGCGTGCCGACCGACCGGGTGCTGGCGCTCGGCGCCGAGGACAACCCGGGCATGTTCAACATGGCGCACATGGGGCTGCGGCTCGCGCAGCGCGCCAACGGGGTGTCGGAGCTGCACGGCGAGGTCATCCGCAAGATGTTCCGCGGTCTGTGGCCGGGGTTCGGGCTGGAGGACATCCCGATCAAGTCGGTGACCAACGGCGTGCACGGGCCGACCTGGTCCGCGCGGGAGCTGGGCAAGCTGCTCGGCGAGTCCGAAATGGACAGCGGAGCGGGCCTGCGCGGCATGGAGCCGGTCAGCGACTCGCTGCTGTGGGAGCTGCGCTGCTCGCTGCGCCAGCGGCTGGTCGACGAGGTGCGCCGCAGGTTGCGCACCGCGTGGTTGCAGCGCGGTGCGTCGGACCTGGAACTCGGTTGGTGCGACTCGGTGTTCGACCCGGACGTGCTGACCATCGGCTTCGCCCGCCGCGTGCCGACCTACAAGCGCGCGACGCTGATGCTGCGCGACACCGAACGGCTGCGGGAGCTGCTGCTCAACGCCGACCGCCCGGTGCAGATCGTGGTGGCCGGCAAGTCGCACCCGGCCGACGAGGGCGGCAAGGCGATGATCCAGCGGATCGTGCGCTTCGCCGACCAGGCCGACGTGCGGCACCGCATCGTGTTCCTGCCCGACTACGACATGTCCCTGGCGCGTTACCTGGTGTCCGGGTGCGACGTGTGGTTGAGCAACCCGGTGCGGCCGCTGGAGGCGTGCGGCACGTCGGGGATGAAGGCGGCGCTCAACGGCGGGCTGAACCTGTCGGTGCGCGACGGCTGGTGGGACGAGATGTACGACGGCCACAACGGCTGGGCGATCCCGAACGCGGACGGCGTCAGCGACCCCAACCGGCGCGACGACCTGGAGTCCGCGGCGCTCTACGAGCTGATCTCCGAGCACGTGGCGCCGATGTTCTACGAGCGAAACACCGACGGCGTGCCGGGCAAGTGGATGTCGATGGTGCGCCACACCCTGGCCACGCTCGGCCCGCGGGTGCAGGCGTCCCGGATGATCCGCGAGTACGTCGACGGCCACTACGGGCCGGCGGCCCGCTCGATGCGGGCGATGACCAGCGATGACTTCCGCGGCGCGCGCGAGCTCGCGGACTACCGGGCGCGCTTGCAGGCGGCGTGGACCTGGGTCCGGGTCAGCGACACCGAGATGTCGGTGGAGAACGGGACGCCGCTGCTCGGCGGTCAGGTGACGGTGCGGGCGCGGGTCGACCTGGCCGGCCTGGACCCGTCCGATGTGGACGTCGAGGTCGTGGTGGGCCGGGTCGACGACTCCGACGTGCTGCACGACTTCGTCGCGGAGTCCATGCGGCCGACCGCGGACGACCGCTACGAGGCGACGGTGACGCTCCCGCACGCCGGACCCGCCGGCTACACGGTCCGCGTGCTGCCCCGCCACCCGCTGCTGTCCGGCTCCGCCGAGCTCGGGAAGGTCGTCCTCGCCGGGTGACCCGTGAGTCTTTTGGGCCGCTGGGGCAGCCCAAAAGACTCACGAGTCCTGGTCAGGCCGCGGCGGGCACCGGAGTTCTCGGCTGCCTCGTCCGGTGCTGCAGGTAGCCCGCCCACGCCGTGGCGAGCAGGGCCGCTGCTCCGATCGCGGCGCCGACCCAGGCCACCGAGGTGAAGCCGAGGCCTGCGTTGATGGCCAGACCGCCCAGCGCCGGTGCGACGGTGTTGCCGATGTTGAAGGCCGAGGTGTTGCCGGCGCCGACGAGCGTCGGTGCACCGGGCGCGAGCGCGAACACCCGGGACTGCAGGGCGGGGTTGGTGATGAACCCGCTCACGCCGAGGGCGAAGACGAGCGCGGTGGTGATCAGCGCGTCGTCCGCCGCGACCGCGAGCAGGGCGGAGGCCAGGACCAGGGTGCTCAGGCCGAACAGCAGGGTGCGGATCGGGTGCGCCTGCGCGGTCCGGCCGCCGATCGACATGCCGAGCAGACCGCCGACCCCGAACAGCGCGAGCTGGGCCGGAACCCACTGCTCGGGCAGTCCGGTCACGTCGGTCAGCAGCGGTGCCAGGTAGCTGAACGAGACGATGACCGCGCCGAACGTCAGCGCCGTGATCGCGTAGGACAGCCAGAGCTGGGGCCGGTTCATCGCGCGCAACTCGGCTGAGATGCTGCGCGTTTCCCCTTGCGCACCAGCGTCTTCGCGGATCGTGAGCAGCGAGCACAGCAAGCTGCCCAGCGTCAGCGCGGTGACGGCCCAGAACACCGCGCGCCAGCCCGTGAACTGGCTGAGGGCGGTGCCCGCCGGAACCCCGACGATGGTGGCTAGCGTCAGCCCGCCGGCGATGATCGCGACGGCCCGGCTCCGCGCGTTCGGCGCTACGAGCGATACGCCGGTCGCGACCGCGACGGCCCAGAAGCCGGCGTAGGACAGCGCGCTGACGATGCGGGTGGCGAACAGGACCCAGTAGCCCGGGGCGAGCGCGCCCACGACGTGCGCGGCGATGAAGACGACCTGCAGCGCCGCCAGGGCGGTCCGGCGCGGCCAGCGCATCGTGGCGATGGCCAGCAGCGGTGCGCCGACGACCATGCCGATGGCGAACGCGGAGATCAGCAGGCCCGCGTCCGGGATGGAAACCCCCAGGTCGGAGGCGATGTTCGGGAGCAGTCCGGAGAGCATGAACTCCGAGGTGCCCTGGGTGAATATGCCCAGACCGAGGACGTAGATGGCGAGGGGCACGGAACCTCCAGCACGGCGGTGATCGGCGGTGCGCTCCGACGCTAGCAGTGTTTTGAAGCGGTCGATTCAAAAGTGTGAGGTTTTCGTCCATCCGCTCCAAAACGGTTAGGGTGGCGGTATGGCCAGGCCGCGGAAGTTCGACGAAGCCCGCGTCATCGACGCGGCGATGGACACCTTCTGGCGTCGCGGGTACGAGGCGACCTCCACCCGGGACCTCAGCGAGCGCACCGAACTCGGGCCGTCCAGCCTCTACAACGCCTTCGGCGACAAGCACCAGCTCTACCTGCGCAGCCTGCGCCAGTACCAGGAGACGGCCACCGCCGAGCAGGTCGAGGTGCTCCGCGCGCCCGGCCCGGTCGAGGACCGGCTGCGCAACCTGCTGGCCACCGCGATCGACACCGACCTCTCCGGCACCGACCGGCCGGGCTGCTTCGCCATCAACGCGGCGATCGAGCGAGCGGCGGTCGACCCCGACGCCCGGGAGCAGGTGCGGCAGAACTTCGCGGTGGTGGAGGAGGCGCTGCGCGAAGCCCTCGCGGAAGGCCAGCGCTCCGGCGAGATCGACCAGACCCGCAGCGCGGAAAGCCTGGCCCGCCAGGTGCTGAGCACGTACTACGGCCTGCGCGTGCTCGCCCGCGTCCAGCCGGACCGCTCAGCGCTCATGGACGTGGTGGAGAACCTGCTGAAAAGCTGCGCGGCCGCTGAGGAGCGCGGCTAGACGCCGGCGCGGAAGGTCCGGCGGTAGGCGAGGGGAGCGACGCCGATCTCGGCGTGGAGGTGCTGGCGCAGCGAGGCCGCCGTGGCGAAGCCGACCTGCTCGGCTATCTCGTCGATCGGCAGATCCGTGGACTCCAGCAGGTGGCGGGCCCTGGCCACGCGCTGCTGGATCAGCCACCGGCCGGGGCTGACGCCCACCTCCTCGCGGAACCGGCGGGCGAACGTGCGGCCACTCATCCGCGCGTGCTCGGCGAGATCGGCCAGCGCCAACGGCGAGTTCAGGTTCGCGGTCGCCCAAGCCCGGGTTGCGGCCGTGCTGGAGGTCGTCGGATCGGGCATCGGGCGCTCGATGTACTGGGCCTGGCCGCCCTCCCGCCACGGCGGCACCACGCACCTGCGCGCGACCTGATTCGCCACCTCGCTGCCGTGGTCCTTGCGCACGAGGTGCAGGCACACGTCGACACCGGAGGCGGCACCCGCGGACGTCAGCACGTCGCCGTCGTCGACGTAGAGCACGTCGGGGTCCAGCTGGACCGCGGGGAACAGCCGCCGGAACAGGTCGGTGCAGCACCAGTGGGTGGTGGCCGGGCGGCCGTCGAGCATCCCGGTCGCGGCGAGGGCGAACGCCGCCGTGCAGATCGACACGATGCGGGTGCCCGGCCGGATCAGCGCGAGCGCGTCGGCCACCGGCCGCGGCAGCTCCGCGGCGAGCCGGGTCATGTCGTAAGGCGGGATCACGACGGTGTCCGCAGTGCCCAGCAGCTCGGGACCGTGCTCCGCGGTGATCAAGAAATCCGCGTCGCTGCGCACCGGACCGCCGTCGACGGTGCAGGTCAGCACCTCGTAGCGACCGTCGGCGCTGCCGAAGACCCGATTGGGGATGCCGAGCTCGAACGGGTAGACCCCGTCGAGCGCGAGGACCACGACCCGATGCATGGCACGATCCTATCGAATGTTGGCATTCTTGCCATTTCGCCGGTGGCCCGGATGCGGCAGCCTCGGGGCATGAGCGAAACGATGCGCGCGATCAGCCAGGACGAGTTCGGCGGCCCGGAGGTGCTGCGCGAAGTCGAGCTGCCGCGCCCCGAACCCGGTCCGAGCCAGGTGCTCGTCCAGGTGCACGCGGCCGGGGTCAACCCGACGGACTGGAAGCACCGCGCCCAGCAGCGGTTCCTGGGGACACCGCCGTACGTGCTCGGCTGGGACGTCTCCGGCGTGGTGGTGGCCGTCGGCACCGGCGTCACCCTGCACAAGCCGGGCGACGAGGTGTTCGGCATGCTGCCCTACCCGCACGGCGCCGGCTCGCACGCCGAGTACGTCACCGGCCCGGCCCGCGCGTTCGTCCCCAAACCGTCCGAAGTGGACCACGTGCAGGCGGGTGCGATCCCGCTCGTGGCCCTGACCGCCTGGCAAGCGCTGGTGGACACCGCGCACCTGCAGGCCGGTCAGCGGGTGCTGATCCACGCTGCCGCCGGAGGTGTCGGGCACGCGGCAGTGCAGATCGCCAAGGCACGTGGCGCTTACGTGATCGGCACGGCGAGCGCGGGCAAGCACGAGTTCCTGCGCGGCTTGGGCGCCGACGAGCTGATCGACTACCGGGAGACCGACTTCGCCGACGTGGTCAGCGATGTCGACGTGGTGCTGGACACCATCGGCGGCGACTACCGCGGCAGGTCGCTGCGCACCCTCCGGCGCGGCGGCGTGCTGGTCTCCATCCTCCCGTACGGCCAGGAAGAGCTGGCGGCCGAAGCCGAGCAGCTGGGGATGCGGGCCGAGACGATGCTCGTCGAAGCCGATCAGGCAGGCATGCGCGCCATCGCCGCCCTCGTCAAGTCGGGGCAGCTGCGCGCCGAGATCGCCGCGACGTTCCCGCTGGCCGAGGCGGCCAAGGCGCACGAGCTGGGCGAAACCGGCCGCACCACCGGGAAAATCGTGCTGACCGTTCGCTGAGTCAGGCCACCGAGAGCCGTTGGCGGGTTTCGGCGACGCGGGGAGACCAGGGTGCCAGTTCTTCGGCCCTGGCCAGGGCTTCGCGGGCCGCTGCGTTGTCGTGGCAGGCCATGTGGGCCCGGGCCAGCGTGACGAGGTCGTCGGCGAGGGAGAGCGGGGTGTGGTTGTAGTCCGCCCCCGCCCGGGCGAGGCGGACCGCTGTTTCCGGGTCGCCTTCGATCAGGGCCAGCAGCCCGTTGGTGCCGTTGAGCTCGAACTCCGGGTAGCCGAGCTTGACGGCGTCCTCCAGCGCCTTCTTCGCGGTCGGCAGCAGGGATTCGGCGGGCAGCTGGCCCGCTTCGACCGCTTTGAAGCCGAGACCCGCCAACCCGGCGAGCAGGTAGGACATCTTGCGCTGCGGGATGTCGTCGTTCTCCGAGATGTGCTTCAGCAGCGTCAGCACGCCCGGCGCGTACTCGCCGCGCGCCTCCATGACCGAAACCTGGCACGACATCGTGGCGTTCAGCCCGGGGTAGTTCTCGGTGAGCTCATCGGCGTAGGACTGCGCCTGGTCGATCTTGCCGACCTGCAGCGCTTCGTAAGCGCGGGCGGCCAGTGGCGCGGCCACGAACTCGTCGCGTTCGGTTCCTCCGAGCCGAGGCAGCGAGAAGAGCAGCCAGCCGGTCGAGGTGGTCAGCGGAACTCGTTGCGGCCACAGCTTGTAGAGCATCAGCGGGGTGGCCGCGATGGCAAACCCGCGCCAGAACGCGGAATCGGTCAGCACCCAGCTGCCCGCGACCACGGCGACACCGACCACTGCGGACAACGACCCGGCCAGCCAGCAGCGCAGGATCACCGGCGACTTCCAGGGGCCGATCTGGGCCCGCAGCGTGATCGGCAGTGCGCGCAAGGTGAACTTCACGCGCTTGGGGGTCCAGGACGCGACCTCGCGCATTGCGCCGAAGATCACGTGCCGCACGCGCAGACCGAAGACGACGGCCCCGAGGATCAACCCGAGCTGCGTCGCCATCGGAAGCAGCACCACCCCGACTAGCGCACCGGCCCACGCCGCAGTGGTCCCGGCGACACCGGTGCCCGCGTACGCCTCCACCGCGGCAACGGCGACGGCTCCCACGAACCCGGCGATCATCCACGGGCGGAACATCAGACTCTGCGCTTGCACAAGGACGAAAGCGTACGGGACGCAGCAGTCGCCCATGTCCGCTTTCGGCGAGGACCCCGGTCCCGCGGACGACTTCCGCGATTCCAACGGAAGTCGGGTGATCTCCGTTGAAATCGCGGAAGTCCGCTGGATCAGGCGGTGGTCGTGACCGGGAGGCCCGCGGCCTTCCAGGCGCGGAAGCCGCCGTCGAGGTCCGTTGCCCGGCGCAGGCCCAGGCCCTTCGCCTGGGCTGCGGCGAGGCTGGAGGCGTAGCCCTCGTTGCAGACCAGGACCACCGGGCGGTCCGGGTGCAGGCCGTCGAGGCGGTGACCGCCCGCCGGGTCCAGGCGCCACTCCAGGACGATGCGCTCGACCGTCAGCGCGCCGGGGATCTCGCCCTCGGCGAGGCGGTCGGACTGCGGTCTGATGTCGATGATCAGCCCGCCGTCCTGCTGCAGCGCGAGCGCTTCCTGCGGCGAGACCCGAGTCAGCTTCTCGCGGGCATCGGCCAGCAGGTGGTCGATGCCGAACGGGCCGGGGGTGATGTCCGCGCTTCGTTGCGCGGGGATGGTGGTCATCCGTGCTCCTTCTGCTGCTGGTGTGCGCGCTGCGGCGGGACTGGCGGGACCTCGGAGAGGTCCGAGTAGTAGTGGACCGGCAGCAGCGGCGGTGAATAGGCGTGCACGCTCGCCGAGTTCACCGAGCTGACGTTGCGGACCTGGTGGGCGCGCCCGCTGCCGAACCCGATGCTCGCTCCGACGTCGTGGTGCGAGGTGCGGATCGGGCCGGCCGGGTAGCGGTAGTCCTCCCGGAGCGCGCCGAAGAGCACGGAGAACGAGCCGGACGCTCCACCGTGGTCGTGCGGCGTGGTGCCCTGACCGGGCGCCCACGACAGCAACCACAGCTCGACACCTGAGGTCAGGCCGAGCTTGACCCACCAGCGCTGCTCGTCGTCGACGCGAACGACGTCGAGCAGCGGTCCGGTCAGCTCGGAGGTGACCAGGCTGGTCAGCTCGCGCAGTTCGCGCGGTGTCCACAGCTGGTGGTCGGGGCGGATCAAGTCGCGCAGCAGGGGAAGATCGAGGCCGGGGTGCAGTTCCGCCTCGCCGGGCTCGGGGACTGGTTCGGTCGGGGTGTACTCGGACAGCTGGGCGGTTCGCTGATCGGGCCGGTGCTGCTGCACAGCGCTCATGGCGTGTCTCCAGTTCGTGTCTTGCGGAAAGCACGGCACGACCCGACAGCCCCCGGGCGAGCGGGATGGCTTCGGAGTGGAGTGATTCGTCGAGCCGCGCGAAAGGACCTGGAAAGCGGTTGACCGCTTCAGCAACAGGCGGAGGTGACGACCAGGAACAGGTCGGTCACGCGATCGCGGGTGAGCAACGAATCGGACACGCCAGCGATCGTGGCACGATGACGGCGTTTCGTGCCAGCGCGACCGCAACCTTCCCGAATGCTGGGCGGCGACGTTTGCCGAGCCCTGGACGGGTGTCACCCGGCTGAGCGAGCGCTGGGTGCTCCCGCCCGCAAGCGCTCCGGCCGGGAACGGAACAATGGGGCGCGGAGCGGACCCGCCGAAGGCCTGCGGCGGTCCTGGATCGAAGACGAACCGGGGGCGCCACGCCCAGGCGCTGCGGTCAGTCACAGCGGGGAGGTAGACGTGGACGACCTGGTCATCCGGATGGATGGCGTCGGTGTTCGGCGGGGAGAGACCACGCTGTTGGCCGACGTGAACTGGTCGGTGGAACTCGACGAGCGCTGGGTGGTGCTCGGGCCCAACGGAGCGGGCAAGACGACCCTGCTGAAGATGGCCAGCACCGAGATGTACCCGAGCGAGGGCACTGTGGACGTGCTCGGCGAGCGGCTGGGCAAGACCAACGTCTTCGACCTGCGCCCCCGCATCGGTCTGTGCTCGGCGGCGCTGGCGGCCCGCGTCCCCGGTGACGAGCTGGTCCGCGACGTCGTGGTCAGCGCCGGTTACGCGGTCCTCGGCCGGTGGCGCGAGGAGTACGACGACATGGACACCGACCGCGCCGCGGAGCTGCTCGAACTGCTCGGCGTCGCGCACCTGGCCGACCGCGAGTTCGGCACGCTGTCCGAAGGGGAGCGCAAGCGCGCCACGATCGCGCGCGCCCTCATGACCGACCCCGAGATGCTGCTGCTCGACGAGCCCGCTGCGGGACTCGACCTGGGTGGTCGCGAGGACCTGGTCGCGCGCTTGTCGGCGCTGGCCATGGACCCCGACGCCCCCGCGTCCGTGCTGGTCACGCACCACGTCGAGGAGATCCCGCCCGGGTTCACCCACGGCCTGCTGCTGCGCGACGGCCACATCGTCGCCCAGGGCCTGCTCGAGGACGTGCTCACCGAGGACAACCTGTCGAAGACCTTCGACCAGGACCTCGAGCTGCAGCGCAGCGGAAACCGCTACTTCGCCCGCCGCCGCTGACGGGCCTGTTTCCAGGCTCTTTTTGGGTGGCGGTGCGGGTGGCGGAACCTCAGACGCCGCCTGGCTGCGGGATCCCTTTTTGTGTATGCCAATACGCGGCAAAAGGGCTGTCCTCGCCAGGCGATGCCTGAGAATCTGCACCGCCACGCGAAACGAGAGCTTCGGACGTTGTTCTGAGATCCGTGACACAGCAGTTGTCGGGGTTGGCGCGATAGCCTGCGCGGCGAGTGGCGGTTCGACGAGGAGGTTGCTGCGTGGGCGAGTTCGTCAGGCTTGAGGTGGACGGCGCGATCGGGACGATCCGGTTGGATCGGCCCAAGATGAACGCGTTGAACCGGCAGATCGAGGTCGAGCTGCGGGAAGTCGCGATCGAGGCTGCCGAGCGCGACGACATCCGCGCCGTGATCGTCTACGGCGGGGAGAAGGTCTTCGCCGCGGGCGCGGACATCAAGGAAATGGCCGACATGTCCTACGCGGACATGGCGCGCAAGGAGCAGCGCGGCCTGTCGGACGCGATGAGCCAGGTCGCCGCGATCCCGAAGCCCACCGTCGCCGCGCTCACCGGGTACGCCCTCGGCGGCGGTTTCGAGCTGGCGCTGAGCTGCGACCGGCGCATCGCCGCGGACGACGTCAAGGTCGGCCAGCCGGAGATCCTGCTGGGCGTGATCCCCGGCGCCGGTGGCACGCAGCGGCTGGCGCGGCTGATCGGGCCGAGCAAGGCCAAGGACATCATCTACACCGGCCGGTTCGTCGGCGCGCAGGAAGCGCTGTCGCTGGGCATGGTCGACGAGCTGGTGCCGGCCGCCGAGGTGTACGCGGCGGCGCGGCGCTGGGCCGAGCAGTTCTCCAACGGCGCCGCCCGCGCCCTGGCCGCGGCCAAGGCCGCTGTCGACGGCGGGCTGGACCTGGACCTGGACAACGGTCTGAAGCTGGAGACGCACCTGTTCGCGGGGACGTTCGCCACCGAGGACCAGAAGATCGGCATGCGCTCGTTCATCGAGAACGGTCCGGGCAAGGCGAAGTTCACCGGCAACTGAGCTGAGCGGTTCTCCCGCGCTCGGCGGCGGAACGAGAGGCCGCCGCCGAGCCCTCCGGCCCCGCGCCGCGCGGGGTACGTCTGATCGCACCTGGTGACGCGTTCGCCGTGCGGTGTGAGGGTGGCGAAAACCAGAGGCAGAGCCGACAGTGCCTTCTCTATGCTTGTCCGGAGTATGGGTACGTCTGTGAAATCTCCGCTCGCTGGTCTGCGGGACCGCTTGCCCGAGCTGATGCTGCACGACCAGCGTCGGCTGCGCCGCCGCATCGAGGGGGCGCGCAAGATCCGCGATCCGCAGGCCCTGCAGTCGGTGGTCGACGAGATCACCGCTGATGTCGAGGCCGCGGAGCTGCGCATCGAGAACCGGCGCGCCAACGTGCCCGAGGTCCGCTACCCGGAGCACCTTCCGGTCAGCCAGCGCCGGGACGACCTGATCGCCGCGATCCGCGATCACCAGGTCGTCATCGTCGCTGGTGAGACGGGCTCCGGGAAGACGACCCAGCTGCCCAAGATGTGCCTGGAGCTCGGTCGCGGCGTGCAGGGCATGATCGGGCACACCCAGCCCCGCCGGCTCGCGGCGCGCACCGTCGCCGAGCGGGTGGCCGAGGAACTCGACACCGAGCTCGGCGATGCCATCGGCTACCAGGTGCGGTTCACCGAACGCGCGAGCGAGGACACGCTGGTCAAGCTGATGACCGACGGCATCCTGCTCGCCGAGATCCAGCACGACCGGCTGCTGCGGCGCTACGACACGCTGATCATCGACGAGGCGCACGAGCGCAGCCTCAACATCGACTTCATCCTGGGCTACCTCAAGCAGCTGCTGCCGCGCCGCCCCGACCTGAAGGTGATCATCACCTCGGCCACCATCGATCCGGAGCGCTTCTCGCGGCACTTCGACGACGCACCGGTGGTCGAGGTCTCCGGCCGCACCTACCCGGTCGAGGTCCGCTACCGGCCGCTGGTGGACGACTCGGACGAGTCCGAGGACGTGGTGCGCGACCAGACCCAGGCGATCTGCGAGGCGGTGGACGAGCTCTGCGCCGAGGGCCCAGGCGACATCCTGGTCTTCCTCAGCGGCGAGCGGGAGATCCGGGACGCCGAGGACGCGCTGAAGCAGCAGAAGCTGCGCGACACCGAGATCGTCCCGCTGTACGCGCGGTTGTCGGCCGCCGAGCAGCACCGCGTGTTCCAGCCGCACTCCGGGCGCCGGATCGTGCTGTCCACCAACGTGGCCGAGACGTCGCTGACGGTGCCGGGCATCAAGTACGTCATCGACCCGGGCACCGCGCGCATCTCCCGGTACAGCTTCCGCACGAAGGTGCAGCGGCTGCCGATCGAACCGGTCTCGCAGGCCTCGGCGAACCAGCGCAAGGGGCGTTGCGGCCGGGTCTCCGAGGGCATCTGCGTCCGGCTCTACTCCGAAGAGGACTTCCTGTCCCGTCCGGAGTTCACCGACCCGGAGATCCTGCGCACCCACCTGGCCTCGGTCATCCTGCAGATGACCTCGCTGGGGCTCGGCGAGATCGAGTCCTTCCCGTTCGTGGAGCCGCCGGACCGCAGGCAGATCACCGACGGGATCAACCTGCTGCTGGAACTGGGCGCGCTGGACAACTCGAAGTCCGAGCTGGCCAAGCGGCTCACCCCGGTCGGCCGCAAGCTCGCGCAGCTGCCGATCGACCCGCGGCTGGCCCGGATGGTCGTCGAAGCCGATCGCAACGGCTGCCTGCGCGAGGTGCTGGTCATCGCCGCGGCACTGTCCATTCAGGACCCCCGCGAGCGGCCCACGGACAAGCAGCAGGCGGCCGACCAGAAGCACGCGCGCTTCGTGGACAAGGACGCCGAGTCCGACTTCCTCACCTACCTCAGCATGTGGCGCTACCTGCGCACGCAGCAGAAGGAGCTGTCGTCCAACCAGTTCCGCAAGCTGTGCCGCACGGACTTCCTCAACTACCTGCGCGTGCGCGAGTGGCAGGACCTCTTCGGCCAGCTGCGCCAGATGGTCCGGTCGATGGGCCTGACGCTCAACGACCAGGAGGCCGACCCGGCGCGGATCCACCAGTCGGTGCTCGCCGGCCTGCTCTCGCACATCGGCCTCAAGGACGTCGACAAGAAGTCCGGGCAGGACAAGAAGGGCCCGCCGGGGCGCGGCAGCAACGAGTACCAGGGCGCCCGCAACGCCAAGTTCGCGGTGTTCCCCGGATCCTCGCTGTTCAAGAAGCCACCGCGCTGGGTGATGGCGGCCGAGCTGGTGGAGACCTCCCGGCTGTGGGCGCGCATCGTGGCGAAGGTCGAGCCGGACTGGGTGGAGCAGCTCGCGCAGCACCTGGTCAAGCGCACCTACAGCGAACCGCACTGGGAGAAGGACCGGGCGGCCGTGGTCGCCGCCGAGCGGGTCACCCTCTACGGCGTTCCGCTGGTGGTCGGGCGCAAGGTCAACTACGGGCGCATCGACCCGGAGCTCAGCCGCGAGCTGTTCATCCGCCACGCGCTGGTCGAAGGCGACTGGGACACCCGGCACCAGTTCTTCCACGAGAACCGGGCGCTGCTGGACGAGGTCGAGGACCTGGAGGAGCGCGCGCGGCGGCGCGACATCCTGGTCGACGACGAGACCCTGTTCGAGTTCTACGACCAGCGCGTCGGCGAGGAAGTCGTCTCCGGACGGCACTTCGACTCGTGGTGGAAGAAGATGCGCCGCGAGCAGCCCGACCTGCTCAACTTCGAGAAGTCGATGCTGATCAACCAGCAGTCGGCGGCGGTCAGCGACCAGGACTACCCGGACCTCTGGCCGCAGGGCGGGCTCCGGTTGGCGCTGTCCTACCAGTTCGAGCCAGGTGCCGATGCGGACGGCGTGACCGCGCACATCCCGCTCCCGGTGCTCAACCAGGTCGACCCGAGCGGGTTCGACTGGCAGATCCCGGGACTGCGCGAGGAACTCGTCACCGCGCTGCTGAAGTCGCTGCCGAAGACCTTGCGCCGGAACTTCGTGCCGGCCCCCGACTTCGCCAAGGCGGTGCTGTCCCGGATCGAGCCGTTCGCCGCTCCGCTGCTGGAGAGCCTGCAGCAGGGCCTCAAGCAGATGACCGGCATCGCGGTGCCGGGCACCGAGTGGGACCTGGACAAGGTGCCGGACCACCTGAAGATGACCTTCCGCGTGGTGGACGGCAAGGGCCGCAAGCTCGCCGAGTCCAAGGACCTGGAGGCCCTGAAGCGGAAGCTGAAGCCCAAGCTGCGCGCGGAGATCTCCGCTGCCGCTGCCGCCGACGACATCGAGCAGCGAGGACTGCGCTCCTGGAACTTCGGCAACCTGCCGCGCACCTTCGAGCAGCAGCGCTCCGGTCACCCGGTGAAGGCCTACCCGGCGCTCGTCGACGACGGCGACAGCGTCGCGGTGCGCATGTTCGACACCGAGGAGGAGCAGCGCCGGGCGCTGTGGGACGGCACCCGCCGCCTCCTGCTGCTGAACATCCCCTCGCCGGTGAAGTCCATCCAGCGGGGCATGAGCGGCACCACACGCCTGGTGCTCGGCGGCAGCCGGCACGGCGACCTGAACACCGTGCTGGACGACTGCCTGCGCTGCGCCGTCGACAAGCTGATGGCGGACAACGGCGGCCCGGTCTGGGACGAGGCGGCGTTCAGCGCGCTGCAGGACAAGGTGCGGGCGCAGCTGGGTGCGGTCACCGTCGACGCGATGTCCAAAGTGGAGCAGGTGCTGGTCACCGCGCAGCGGGTCGAGTCCGCGCTCGCGGACCGGGCCAAGGTGTTGCCGGGCGAGTCCTACGCCGACATCCGGGACCAGCTGGACGCGCTGCTGCGGCCCGGCTTCGTGACCACGACCGGGTACGCGCGGCTGTCCGACCTGGTGCGCTACCTGCACGCGATCGAGCAGCGGCTGGACAAGCTGCAGTACCACCCGCAGCGCGACCGGGACTGGATGTACCAGGTCGACGAGGTCGAGCAGCGCTATCGGGATCTGCTGGCCGGGGTGCCGCAGGGCCGCTATCCGAGCGAAGCCCTGCTGCACGTCGGTTGGATGATCGAGGAGCTGCGGGTCAGCCTGTTCGCGCAGTCGCTCGGCACGGCGTTCCCGGTGTCGGTGAAGCGAATCCACCGCGCGATGGACAAGCTGGAGCGCTGATCCGACGAGCGGGAACAGCACGGTGCTCGAAGACATGGGGTTCCTCCGGAATCGGTTTCGGGTGGGCGGGCGCAGCGCGGGAGTGGGTTTCGTGCGTTTCGCGCTGCCCCGAAATCGAGTATCCGGAGTCGAACAGCCGTTTGCATCACTCGACGGAGTGGAAGCCGGGAACTAGTTTGCTGAAAACCGTTCGGGATTAACGGGTTCTGCGTTTCGCAGGCTGGTTTGGTGTGTGGTTAGAACGGTTTTCGCGTCTTCTCATGAAGAGCCTCCGCAGCTTGGGGTTCGGGCGTCCCGAGTCTCCGAGCTGCGGAGGCGGAAGAGCTATCAGACGGGGGAGACGGTCACGCCGAGCGCGCCCGGTCCGGCGTGGGCGCCGAGGATCGCACTGGTCTCCGCCACGGTGGCGCGCCGGATCTGGGGCAGCTTCGAGCGCAGCCCGTCGAGCACCTGGTTGGCGCGGTCGGCGAACTCGAAGTGCTCGACGCCGATGTCGACCGGGGCGTTGCCCGCTCGCTCGACGGCGGTGGTCACCGCCTTCTTCAGCGCGCGATCGATGCCGATCCCCTTGGCGTGCTGGTCGATGATGCCCTCCTTGAGGGCCAGCACCGGCTTGATCGACAGCGTCTGGCCGAGCCACGCTTGCGCCCGGCCGATCCGGCCGCCGCGCTGCAGGTATTCCAGCGTGTCCACGTAGAGCAGCTGCATCGTGCTGCGCAGGCGCCGGTCCAGCACGCCCATGACGCCCTGCGGCGTCGCACCGCCGGCCGCGGCCTCGGCTGCGGCGATCACCGAGTACCCGAGGCTGAGGCCGACCAGCCGGGAGTCGACCACGTAGACCGGGATGCCGATCTCGGCCGCCGCGATGCGGGCCGATTCGCAAGTGCGGGACAGGCCTTCGGAGATGTGCACCGAGATGATCGCCTCGGCGCCGGAGGCCACGGCGTCGCTGTAGTTCCAGTAGAAGGCGGGCGGCGGCGGTTCGGCGGTGGCCACCGGGGTGCCTGCGGCCATCGCCTGGGCCAGCTGGGCGTGCGGTACGCGGCGCTCGTCGTTCTGCTCCTCGCCGACCTTCAGCTCCAGCTGGACGACCGAGATGCCGAGCTGGTCGGCGACGTCGAGCGGGATGGAAGCCGTCGAGTCGGTCACGATGGCGACGCGTTGCCTCATGCGGCCAGGCTACTAAGAGGTAAACATTCTTCATATCTGCCCCGTGGAGACGTTCGCGCCACTCCGCTTCCATCGAGGTCGGGAAAGGTGAGTACCGTCACGTGCGGGGCCTGGTGTGCAGCCGTGCTACCGATGAGTAACATAGCCGGTGGTTGGCATCACTGTGCTTTTCAACCAGGGGCATGGCAAGGTCAACCTACCCGGACCGCACAGCGCCGGGTCCGCAAGCAAAGCCGCTGGAGGGCCAGCGAGCGTCGTCAGTCCGCAGGAGGTCGAAGAGGGCCCATGAACATCGTCGTCCTGGTCAAGCAGGTGCCCGACACGTATTCCGAGCGGAAGCTCACGGATGCGGATCACACGTTGGACCGCGAATCGGCCGATGCGGTTTTGGATGAGATCAACGAGCGCGCCGTGGAGGAAGCGCTGCTGATCAAGGAGGCGCAGGGCGGTGAGGTGACCGTCGTGTGCATGGGCCCGGACCGTGCCACCGACGCGATCCGCAAGGCGCTGTCGATGGGTGCCGACAAGGCGGTGCACCTCTCGGACGAGGCGCTGCACGGCACCGACGCCCCGGCGACCGCTCGAGCGCTGGCGAAGGCGATCGGCACCGTTGAGGGTGTGGATCTGGTGATCGCCGGCAACGAGGCCACCGATGGCCGTGCGGGTGCGGTTCCGGCGATGGTGGCCGAGGTCCTGGGCTGGCCGCAGCTGACCTACGCGCGCAAGGTCGAGACCGACGGTTCCAGCGTGAAGATCGAGCGCGAGACCGACGCGGGCGTCTACAGCATCGAGGCCGCGCTGCCCGCGGTGGTCAGCGTGACGGAGAAGATCAACGAGCCGCGGTACCCGTCGTTCAAGGGCATCATGGCTGCGAAGAAGAAGCCGGTCGCGGTGCTGTCGCTGGCCGACGCCGGTATCGACGCCGCCGAGGTCGGCCTGGCCAACGCCGCGTCGCAGGTCGTCGAGTCCGCTCCGACGCCGCCGAAGTCGGGTGGCGTGAAGGTCACCGACGAGGGCGAGGGCGGCGTGCAGCTGGCCGAGTTCCTGGCCGGCGAGAAGCTGCTCTGAGTCGTTCACGGGTTTTCGAGGAGGCATAGGTTTCATGGCTGAGGTTCTGGTCCTCGTCGACCACGTGGACGGCGAGGTCAAAAAGGTCACCTACGAGCTGCTGACCGCGGCGCGCCGGCTGGGCGAGCCGTCGGCGGTGGTGGTCGGCGAGCCGGGCACTGCGGGCAAGCTGGCCGAGGGCTTGGCGGCCCACGGTGCGGCGAAGGTGTACGCCGCGGAGTCGGCGGAGGCGTCGCAGTACCTGGTGACGCCGCAGGTGGACGTGCTGGCCGCTCTGGTGGGCAGCGCGAGCCCGGCGGCGGTGCTGGTACCGGCGTCGATCGACGGCAAGGAGATCGCCGGTCGGCTGGCGGTGCGCCTGGGTTCGGGTCTGCTGTCGGAGGTCGTGGACCTCGACGCCGACGGCGTGGGTTCGCTGTCGCTGTTCGGCGGCACTTACGACGCGAAGGCCAAGGTCACCAAGGGTGTTCCGGTGATCACGGTGCTGCCGGGCTCGATCGAGGCCGAGGAGGCCGCGGGTGCCGGGGCGGTGGAGCAGGTCGAGGTTCCGGCCGCTAGTGGTGCGAAGATCACGGGTCGTCAGCCGGCCGAGGCCGGGGACCGTCCGGAGCTGACCGAGGCCAGCATCGTGGTCTCCGGTGGCCGTGGTGTCGGTTCGGCGGAGTCGTTCGAGGTTGTGGAGAAGCTCGCCGACAGCCTGGGTGCTGCCGTGGGTGCTTCGCGTGCGGCGGTGGACTCCGGCTACTACCCGCACCAGTTCCAGGTCGGGCAGACCGGTAAGACCGTCTCCCCGCAGCTCTACATCGCCCTCGGTATTTCCGGTGCGATCCAGCACCGCGCGGGCATGCAGACCTCGAAGACGATCGTCGCGGTCAACAAGGACCCCGAGGCGCCGATCTTCGAGATCGCCGACTACGGCGTGGTGGGCGACCTGTTCAAGGTCGCCCCGCAGCTCACGGAGGAAGTCTCCAAGCGCAAGGGCTGATCGCTAAGCCGGAAAAGGCGGGCCGCACCTCGGTGCGACCCGCCTTTTCGCTTGTCAGAGCGCGAGCCCGCCTTTGGTCTTTGTCTTGATGCGCCGCAGGCGCATAGCCCACCCTCGGCGCTTGGCATACATAAAGTCGGGCACCCGGAGTCCAGGCGAGCGCTGAGGTTCCGCCACCCGCACCGCTATGCAAAACGAGAGCTTCAGACGTGCAGTCAGCCGTCGCGGGCTTCGTCTCGGCCTTGGCAGGCGAGGCGGTCGGCTCGTTCGTTCTCGGGGTGGCCTGCGTGGCCCTTCACCCACTCCCACTGGACGTCGCCGTGGCGCGCGCATTCGGCGTCGAGGCGCTGCCACAGGTCGGCGTTCTTGACCGGCTTCTTGGCCGAGGTCATCCAGCCGTTGCGCTTCCAGCCGCGCATCCACTCGGTGATGCCTTTGAGCACGTAGGTGCTGTCGGTGTAGATGCGCACCGAGGGCATCGGGCGGGTCAGGGCGGCGAGGCCCTCGATCACCGCCATGAGCTCCATCTTGTTGTTCGTCGTCGCGGCGTCCTTGCCGTAGAGCTCGCGCTCGTGGTCGCCGTAGCGCAGCACGACGCCCCAGCCGCCCGGGCCGGGGTTCCCACTGCATGCGCCGTCGGTGTAGAGGTCGACGCGCTCGGTCGTTCGCTGCATGTCCCGGAATCTAGCTGCCGGCTGATCGGGAAGAAGAGCCTGCTCACGGAAAACCAGCTGCGCGCGGTGATCGGTTGGTGGCATGCTGTGGTTCCGTGCGGATCTTGTTCACTGCTGCGCCCGGCTACGGGCTGATGTTCCCGATCGTGCCGATGGTCTGGGCCGCCCGGGCTGCCGGGCACGAGGTGCTGGTGGCCACGACCGGCGAGATGGTCGACGCCGGTGCGCGGGCCGGGTTGCCGGTGGTGGACGTGTTCCCGGGGCACGACGTGTGGGCCGAGCTGCTGCGGGCGACCACCTCGCAGGAAACCACGCCCGAGCTCAAGAAGTACCTCGAGGAGCGGGGGCTGACCGAGGCGTTCGAGAAGGCGCCGCGGTCCGGCGGCCCGTTCTGGTTGTTCACCCTGACCATGACCGAGGGCAGCATCGACGCGGGGCGGGCGTTCGGCGCGGACCTCGTCGTGCACACCACCGACCACGCGACCGGCCGGCTGACCGCGGTCGCGCTCGGGGTCCCGGTGCTGGAGGTCGGCAACCGGGTGTCCTGGTCGTCGCGCGACGGGAGTTTCCGCATCGGGCGGAACTTCTACGACGAGGACGACCTGACCGCGGCGCTGCGCGCCCACTTGGCCATCCCGGACGGTGTGCCGGAGGTGATCGCGCGGATCGATCCGCGGCCGCCGAGCATGGGCGGGCTGGTCGAGGACGACGTGGACCAGGTGGACGGCCTGCCGTGGTGGCCGATGCGGTTCGTGCCGTTCAACGGCGGCTCGGCGGTGCCGGAGTGGGCGCTGCAGCGGCCGGAACGGCCACGCATCGGTGTCACGCTCGGCACCGTGGTTCCGGTCATGTCCGGGACCAGCAGCCTGTCCGTGGTGGTCGAGGCGCTCAGCGAGTTCGACGTGGACGTGGTCCTGGCGGCGAAGGAGACCGATCTCGCCGACGTCGGGTCGCTGCCGGACAACGTGCGGGCGGTGGGCTTCCTGCCGCTGTCGGCGTTCCTGCCGACCAGTTCGCTGCTGATCCACCACGGCGGGTCGGGGACCACGGCGGCCGCGCTGCACTACGGCGTGCCGCAGCTGGTGCTGCCCGCTTTCGCGGACAACCCGATGTCCGCTGAGCGGGTCGTGGACCGCGGCGTCGGTCTCTCGCACGATCCGACCACAGTGGACGTCGAGATGGTGCGTGCTGCGGTCCGCAGGCTGCTCGACGAGCCCGCGTTCAGCGATGCGGCGCGCGAGGTGCGCGAGGAGATGGCGACCCAGCCGAGCCCGGCTTCGGTGCTGGAACGGGCTCTGTCCGCCTTCCGCGGGTAGGCCGTTCGGGGCAGTGCTTCCGGCCCGCACCAGGGGTTCACCGAAAGTTCCTGCTCCGTGCCCTCGTCCGGTGTGTTGGGCGTTCGCCGCGCGGCGATACACCTGCGGCATGTCCGAGACGCAGCTGCTGGCCAGCGCCGCACCGAACGCGGCGGCCGACGCCCACTACTCGCTGCTGGTCGCCCGAGACTCCGACGAAGTGCACGCCGCGCAACGCCTGCGGTACCAGGTGTTCGCCGAGGAAATGGGGGCCACGGTCAGCGGTCGGGAATTCGGTCTCGACCGCGACTCCTTCGACGACCACTGCGACCACCTCGTCGTCCGGGAGGACAACTCGGGGGCGGTCGTGGGGACCTACCGGATGCTTCCGCCGGACCGGGCGGCGGAAGCCGGGATGCTCTATTCGGAAACCGAGTTCGACATGTCCGCGCTGGCTCCGCTGCGCTCCTCGCTGGTGGAGACCGGGCGTTCGTGCGTGCACCCGGAGCACCGCAACGGTGCCGTGATCGGCTTGGTGTGGACGGGAATCGCGCGGTACATGCTGCTGCACGGGCACCGGATGCTCGTGGGGTGCGCGTCCGTGCCGCTCGACGACGGTGGCGTGCTGGCTTCGCACGTGTGGAACGCGGTGTCGGAGAAGCACTACGCGCCCGAGGAGTACCGAGTGCACCCGCACCGGCCTTGGGAACCGTTCGCCGTCACCGGCCGCACCGCGCTGCCGCCGCTGCTCAAGGGCTACCTGCGGCTGGGTGCTCAGGTGTGC
This sequence comes from Saccharopolyspora sp. NPDC002686, assembly GCF_040295745.1. Taxonomy (NCBI): domain Bacteria; kingdom Bacillati; phylum Actinomycetota; class Actinomycetes; order Pseudonocardiales; family Pseudonocardiaceae; genus Saccharopolyspora; species Saccharopolyspora sp. NPDC002686. The sequence goes on along the minus strand of NZ_JBEOVY010000063.1, from coordinate 3,541 downwards.
GGGCGGCCGGCGCACGACCCGGACTTCAACGTCGCCGACTTCTTCGTGCTGCTCGACCTCGACCGCGCGGACCAGCGCTACCTGCGGTTCTTCCTGGGCGATGCGGCATGAACCACCCGTGGATGCCGGTTTCGCCGTGCGGCGACCAGTGCATGCCGCCGCGCGATCGCGTTGCCGAGGTCGGTCCGCTGCAGCTGGTCCTGCGCCTGAGCGGGGTCGTCGTGCTGCTGCTCGGCGGCTGCGTCCTGGTCCTGGTGCTGCCGGTGCTGGGTCCGGCGCGGCACCGGGCGCTGGTGGCGTGGTTCCGGCTTCTGCTGCGAGCCTTGGGGATTCGTCTCGTGCTCGACGGCGGGTTGCCCGCCGGGGGTGCGCTGGTGGTCTGCAACCACGTGTCGTGGCTGGACATCGTCGCGCTGCAGGTGCTGTGCCCGATGCGGATGCTGGCGAAGGTGGAGGTCGGGTCGTGGCCGCTGCTGGGTCCGCTGGCCGGGCGGATCGGCACGGTCTACATCGACCGCGAGCGGCTGTCGGCGCTGCCGACCTCGGTGCGCACCATCGCTGACGAGCTGCGCGCCGGGGCGGTGATCGGCGCTTTCCCGGAGGGCACCACCTGGTGCGGCCGGGCGGTCGGGACGTTCCGGCCCGCGGTCTTCCAGGCCGCGGTCGACGCCGGGGCGCGGATGCAGCCGGTCGCGCTGAGGTTCCGCGACGGGGCGGGGCAGTTCACCACGGCGGCGGCTTTCCTGGGTGAGACGACGCTGGTCAGCTCGCTGCTGACGGTTGCTCGCACGCGCGGTCTGGTGGTCGAGCTGGTCGTGCTTCCCGAACTGCGCGGCACCGATCGCCGGGAGCTGGCCCGACGCGCGCAGGAGGAGATCGCGCTGGCCAGCGGCGCGGTGCACGGGCATCGCGCCGAGCAGTCCCGGCACGACCTCGCCGCCTGACGCTGGTCTGAAGGGGCGGAGTTGCCCGCGACCACTGGACTTGCAGCGCGGTGGAGGTTGCAGGCTGACCGGGTGGCCACTGCCGAGATGTCCCGAAGCGCTCTGTGGAACCCGCGACGCCGCACCTTCACCGCAGGTCTGGTCCTGGTCATCACGCTCGTCGCCTTCGAGGCGATGGGGTTGGGCACGGCGTTGCCCACGATCGTCGCGGAGCTCGACGCGCAGCACTGGTACTCCTGGCCGTTCACCGTCTTCCTCGCTTCGAGCGCGATCGGGACGGTGATCGGTGGGCGCCAGTCCGACCGGCGTGGTCCGGCGTTGCCGCTGCTGGTGGCGCTGCCCACGTTCGCGCTCGGGCTGGTGGTCGCGGGGTTCGCGCACAGCATGCTGGTCCTGCTGGTGGCCCGGGTGCTGCAGGGGCTGGCCGGTGGCGTGCTGATCGTCGCGCTGTACGTGATGATCGCCCGCGTCTTCCCGGAGGAGCACCGGCCGGCCGCGTTCGGTGCGCTGTCCTCGGCGTGGGTGGTGCCCGCGCTGGTCGGTCCGGTGGTGTCGGGCGCGCTGACCGAGCACGCGAGCTGGCGGTGGGTCTTCCTCGGCTTGGCGCCGCTGGTGTGCCTCGGCACGGCGATGCTGGTGCCCACGGCACGGCGGTTCGGCGCGCGCTCTGAAGATCCTCCGGAGCCGCGGCCCGGGTTGCCGTTGGCCGCGGTGGGGGCGGCTGGTGGTGTCGTGGCGCTGAACTGGGCGGTGCAGGATCCGACGCTGATCTCGCTGCTCGTCGGCCTGGCCGGAGTTGTGGCGCTGGTCCCGTCGTTGCGCCTGCTGCTGCCCAAGGGCACCCTGCGCGCCCGGCCGGGAATCCCGCTGATGGTGCTTTCACGCGGATTGCTCGCCGGGCTGTTCTTCACCGCGCAGGCGTTCGTGCCGCTGTCGCTGACGGTGGTGCACCACTACTCGCCGACGGCTGCGGGCGTACCACTGACGGTGGCCTCGATCGGCTGGGCCGCGGGTTCGCTGTGGCAGGGCCGGCAGCGGGAGCTCCGCCGCGAGCGGGTGGTCGCGGTCGGGTTCTCGCTGGTCGGATTCGGTGTCGCCGGGCTGTCGCTGAGCTTGCCCGAATGGGGGCTGCCGTGGCTGGTCTACGCGTGCTGGTTCGTCGCCGGCTGCGGGATGGGCATCGGGATCACCAGCACCTCGGTGCGGGTGCTGGCGCTGTCGGCGGAGGCCGAACGCGGGTTCAACTCGTCCGCGCTGCAGATCTCGGACATGCTCGGCCAGGCCACGCTGGTCGGGTTGGGCGGCGTGGTGGTCGCCGCGCTCGCCACCCCGGCGAGTCCGACCAGGGGTGTCCTGCCGCTGGACCTCGTGCTGCTGGTCGGCGCGGTGCTGGCCGCATTGCCGCTGGTGCGCGCGACTCGCGGCCGGGCGTCCTGACCAGCGCCTTCCGCCCGGTCGGCCTGCATTACCCTGGACGAGCGATGACTTACCTCGACCACGCCGCCACCACACCCATGCGACCGGGGGCGGTCGCTGTGCTCAGCGAGGCGTTGACCCGGATCGGCAACGCCTCGTCGCTGCACACCTCGGGACGCCGGGCGCGGCGTGCGGTCGAGGAATCGCGGGAGGACATCGCCGACGCGTTGGGCGCCCGGCCGTCCGAGGTGCTGTTCACCGCGGGTGGGACCGAGAGCGACAACCTGGCCGTCAAGGGGATCTTCTGGGCTCGCCGGGCCGCTGACCCGGCGCGCCGCCGCATCCTGGCTTCGATGGTGGAGCACCACGCGGTGCTCGACGCCGTCGAGTGGCTCGCCGAGCAGGAGGGCGCCGAGGTCACCTGGCTGAGCGCGGACGCCTGCGGCCGGGTGCGCCCGGAGGTGTTCGAGGCAGCGTTGGCGGAGAACCCGGACGACGTGGCGCTGGCCACGGTCATGTGGGCCAACAACGAGGTGGGCACGGTCAACCCCATCTCGGAGCTGGCCGCGATCGCCAACCGCTACGGGGTGCCGTTGCACACCGACGCGGTGCAGGCCGTCGAGACGCTGCCGGTGGACTTCGCCGCCTCGGGGGCTTCCGCGCTGACCATGACCGGCCACAAGGTCGGTGGGCCTTACGGGGTGGGCGTGCTGCTGCTGGGGCGCGACGTGAAGTGCACGCCGGTGCTGCACGGCGGTGGGCAGGAGCGCGAGGTGCGCTCCGGCACGCTGGACACCCCGGGTGTGCTGGGGCTGGCTGCGGCGGTGCGCGAGGCCGTCGACGCCCGCGAGGCGCACGCGCCGCAGCTGGCGAAGCTGCGCGACGACTTGATCAGCGGTGTTCGCAGCGCGGTTCCGGACGTCGTCCTCAACGGCGACCCCGGCGACGACGTCGTCGCTGGCGGTCCGTCACGGCTGCCCGGCAACGCGCACTTCACCTTCCCCGGCTGCGAGGGCGACAGCCTGCTGATGCTGCTGGACGCCAAGGGCATCGAGTGCTCCACGGGTTCGGCCTGCACCGCCGGGGTTTCCGAGCCCAGCCACGTGCTGCTCGCGATGGGGGCAGACCCCAAGGCCGCGCGGGGGTCGCTGCGCTTCTCGCTGGGGCACACCTCGACGGCG